>JAISQS010000015.1 GCA_031274045.1 Planctomycetaceae bacterium
TTTTGCAAAACTGAACCGTAACAGGTAACCAAGTTCCCCTCCCTTAATAACACACGAAGTCCCTCAACTCGCGCCCTTATCCCTTATTGTTTGATCGTGGCGTGATCGTGAACTTTATCTGTAACAAATAAGGGGATAAGGGCGCGTGGAGTGGGGCTTCGTTGGTTCGGTAATTATTTTTGGGGGAGGGGGGAAACTGGTGACCTGTTACGAATTGGTTTGAGTAAAGTTGATTGGTTTTTTTACGCAATACGGGGCAATAATTATCGTAACAAGCTTTTATATTTTACTTTAACACGTCAATAAGAAACGATAAAAGAGCCTATTTCAAATCTGCAATCTACGATCTGCAATCAAAAAATTACGTCAAATCTGCGTC
This sequence comes from Planctomycetaceae bacterium, assembly GCA_031274045.1. Lineage (GTDB taxonomy): Bacteria > Planctomycetota > Planctomycetia > Pirellulales > Thermoguttaceae > WRKP01. The sequence continues at coordinate 380 of JAISQS010000015.1, forward strand.
ATTTGCGTGCTAAAAAAAGGGGATATTTCGCTGATATTTTACGATATGTCATCCTTTCAGGATATTGATATTTAACATTTATTTATCGTTTCAAAAAATGATTTTGGGCAATAATAAAAAATTTAGCGGTAGGTTACAAAGGAGGCGGTTTGATATGACTCCGATGATCGATATTGTGTTTCAGTTATTGATTTTTTTTGTGCTTACGTTTCGTGTTATCTTGCCGGAGGGTGATTTTAATATTAAAATGCCGCCCGTGAGTAGCGATGTTGTCAAGACGGATTCGCCGCAAGAACCGATACGTGTAAGCCTGATCGCGGAAGAGAACGGCGAACTCAAAGCCATCATCATCAACAACGTCTCCGCAAACCAAAACTTCAAAGAACTCCGCGCAAAAGTGCTAATGGCTGTAAGCATGGCGGGCGGACCGGATGCGGATAATGTTGAGGTGGAGTTGACTCCCGATGATAATTTGAATTACACGTACCTCATAAAAGCAATGACACACATAACAGGCGAATCACGAAACGGACGTATCACAAAAATTTGCGATAAAATAAAATTCATGCGAAAGAAAGATAATCGCAAAACAATAAACGACCCCAAATAAAAATTTCCGCATGGAAACATCATGCGGTTTAACACATTCACAATTTAATTTTATGACAATTCATATTCCGAAAGGTTATCGTTTTTCGGCTGTTTATGCCGGTTTGAAATCTGATCCGTATTCTTTTGATCTATCTCTTCTTGCGTCTGATTTTCCTGCGTCGGCGGCGGGAGTATTTACGCAAAATCTTGTCTGCGGCGCGCCGGTGCAATACGACAAGAAGCATGTTCCAAGTAATGATGTGCGCGCGGTTGTTGCGAACACACGTTATGCGAATGCTTGTACGGGTGAGCAAGGGCTTGTTGACGCGGAGACGATGGCGGATGCGGCATCGTTGTTAGCGTGCGGTGAAACGGGCAAAGGACTCGTGATGTCAACAGGCGTTATCGGCGCACTGCTGCCAATGGAAAAAATAAAAAACGGAATCGACAACGCAGCAACAAGACTAGTCGCCTCCGAAGCCGCGTTCATAAATTTCGCCAAAGGAATAATGACAACAGATACTATTGAAAAATACGTAACACAACAGATGAAACTTGGAACAGGCGAAATTATTACAATAGCTGGAATTTGCAAGGGAGCGGCAATGATTGCGCCGAATCTTGCAACGATGTTGGCGTTGATATTGACCGATGCCGCAATCGAGCCGGATGTTGCCCAAGAATTATTACACAACGCCGCCGAAAACTCCTTCAACTCAATCTCCGTCGAAGGACACACAAGCACTTCAGATACATTATTATTTTTGGCAAATGGCGCAGCCGCCGCAAAAAAACTCGACGGAGATGATTTGATCAAATTCACAAATTTGCTCAACGAACTCTGTATTGAATTGGCAATCAAAATCCCGTCGGATGGAGAGGGCGCGTCGCATTTGATTACGATTGAGGTTGAGGGGTGTGAGGATATCGCCGCCGCGAGAACTATTGCGAGAAAGGTAGCCGAAGACCCGTTGGTAAAAACCGCAATCTTCGGTGCCGATCCGAATTGGGGACGCGTCGTGTCGGCTGCGGGGACTGCCGGAGTAAAATTCAATCCAAAAAAATTATCGTTTTACCTAAACGGATTCGAACTATTTCAAAACGGCGAACCAAAAAACTTCGACAAAAAAACCGTAGCCGAATCAATAAAAAATAACCGCAACACAAACTTCAAACTAACCTTCGGCGAAGGAAACGCAAAAACCACATTCTGGACAACAGACCTGACAACAGAATACGTAAGACTAAACGCAGATTACACAACATAAACCGTTTTGAGAATACGAACCAGACAAAAAATACGAAATAAACGAAATGTAATTTCGGAAAACTATTTTTAACACGAAATACACGAAATACAAAATGCACGAAATTTTAATAAACACTATACTTTTTACACTTGAAAATTCCCATTACAATCGCAATCAAAATGATATTGTTACCGGCAATGAGTCTTTGTCAATTCGTAACCGGTGACCAACTTCCCCATCCCTTAATAACCAATGAAGCCCCCCTGCCACGCGCCCTTATCCCCTTATTTGTTAATCGTGAAGTTCACAATCAAATTTGAGGTGAATTAAATCCAATATAGCAACGTGCTTTGACTTTTGGCAATTCGAAATTGAAAGTACAGACGCAATGCATTGCGTCTCTACTCAAACAATAAGGGGATAAGGGCGCGTGGCGTGGAGCTTCATTGTTATTAAGGGAAGGGAAATTGGTTACCTGTTGCGAATCGATTAAGACTCAATATTGGTTGTACAAATTTTCACTGTAAATTATAAAAGAGGAAATTTCAAGTGTAACAAGTATAATTCACAAGAAGATAAAGGATAATTCGCAGCCGACAAATGCCGCGAAGCGGCGCGGACTGGAACGCGGGCATCCCGCCTTGTTATACCACACATCTTTTCTGGACTATCATTTATTTTTACGTTGATACCATGTATCGTTGTACTTGCGTGTTCGGTTTGGATTGGAACAACACCGGAGGTGTTGAACA
>JAISQS010000050.1 GCA_031274045.1 Planctomycetaceae bacterium
TAGCGTATGGCAACGCCCTACGAAAGAGATTCACGAACACCACTCGGGGCAACGCCCCAATAATATCAACAATAATGGAAGTTTTTAGTAGTGAGTTTTCTGTAAGGATTATATTAAAACTGAAAACTGAAAACTTCCGCTTGGTTTGATATTGTTGCCCCGTTGGGGCGAAGGTTATTTGTAATCAATTATCGTAGGGCGTTGCCCTACGCTATGATATTTTGCCCTTTCAGGGCGTTGATACATTGCATTGATACAGTAATTGATAAAAGGCACGATGTAAAAGCCCCACAAAAAACAAAATAATCAGAAAAATTTGTAATACATCAGTGAAAATTGGCAGCACGGTAGTAAAACAAACCTTTTTTGATACGCAGATGACACTGATTATCAGGATTTGCGCGGATTTTTTTATAAATGCCTGTTCTTCTTTGTCCGCGAATATCTTTAAAATCTGCGTAATCTGAATCTGTGTATAATCTGCAAAATCTGTTGACAAAAAATTCTCACAAAAAATATTCTTCCAGCACTTTCCCGCACCTTCCTGTGAAAAAATTTGCTTGAGGTATGAAAAGTGCGAAAGAATATTGTATACTTTGGTACAATGATTTTGATTCTTGTGATGTTATTATGTTTTGGTGTGGTTTTGTGTAATTTTTGTTTTCGATCACGATTTATGTTGAGTTGTTTTTTTGTTTTGTCTCTTTTGTTTTTATTAGTGGAGTGGTTTCGTTTTTAGTTGTTTGCTTGGCGGGCTGAATTGAGCTGTTCCTTAATATATTTTATTATGAATGTAGTAACCGAACTTACGCCGGTAGTAGAAGTTTTGGAAGAGAAGTGCGTTAATTGTAACGTTTGTATTTCTGTTTGTCCTATAAAGTACTGCAATTCTTCCGTTTCCGCTGCGCCTCAAATTAACCATAATACTTGTATTGGTTGTTGTACGTGTGTTGCTTCGTGTCCGCATGGGGCGAGGTATGTGGTTGATGATACTGCTTTATTTATGAAGTCACTTTCATGTGGCGAGTCTGTTGTTGTTTTGGTTTCGTCATCGATAGTTTCTAATTTTCCTGATACGTATAAGCATATTTTTGGTTGGCTTCGTTCGCTTGGTGTTTTGGCAATTTTTGACGAAGGATTTGGAGCGGAGCTGACTCATAAATCTTATGAGGAGTTGCTCAAAACTTATCAAGCACCGCTTTTGATTGCGCAACCTTGCCCTGTTGTTGTTACGTATATTGAGCTTTATCTTCCGGAGTTGTTGCCGTATCTTGCGCCGGTTGGTAGTCCACTTCATCATGCGGTTGTTGCTGTGCGTAAATTTGATGAGAGATTTGAAAGAGCGAAAGTGGTTTCGATAACTCCTTGTGCAGCCAAACGCCGTGAGTTTGAGGAGAGTGGGGTTGGTGATTATGTTGTTACGTTTAAGACTCTTCAGAAATTTATTGAATGTGAGTGTATTGATTTGTCTCAGTTTCCCGAATCGGATTTTGATTTACCGCCGATGAAGAGTCATACGCATTTTCCTAATTCCGGCGAGTTGCTGAAGAATATTTTCCGGCAAGTTGAGGACTCCGGCAAAAGGACGCGGCGGGTTGAGGGGATGTCGTCGGTTTATCGTTATTTGAAGATGTTGCCGCAGGTTTTGTCTGACAAAAAGAATCCGTTTTTGGTTGAGTGTAGTAGTTGTGAATCCGGTTGTGGGGTTGGTGCGGGTTCTGTTGCGTTTCGATCTGTTTGTGACGAGCATGATTGGCGAATTGCACAACACGTAGAAATCCAAAACGCGCGCGTCGATCAATTGCACGCCGACGCGAATCAACTCACCGTCGAGAAGTATTGGCAACCCGAATCATACATCAGAACTTATCGTGATCTCTCCGCGAACATACGATTGAGTTATCCTGATGAAAATGAGATTCAGGATATTTTTCGCAATAAATTGAGCAAGACGGAATTTTGTGATGAGTCGAATTGTCGGAGTTGCGGGTTCAATTCTTGCCGTGATATGGCGGTGGCAATTTACAATGATCTTATGCCGACAAACAACTGTTATATTGCCCAAAGAAAGCATTTAGCGGTTCGTGAGGTTGAGGTTGTGGAGCATACGGGTTTGTTGCGGGGGATACTTGATGTTGCGTCGGAGGGTTTTGTTGCGTTTTCGAATAATCAGAATTGTGTGACGCATGTCAATGATCGTTTTCTTGAGATATGGGGATTTGAGCGTGATCAAATAATAGGGATGACTTCGTATGAGTTGCATAATTTATTGTTTATGCGGATGGTTGATCCGTGTCCGTTTCGGAGTGCGCTTCTTGAGTTTACGACAATGCTTCAACCGAAGAATGGGGTATCGGAGTTGATGGATGGTCGTATGATTCTTTGGCAATCGCGGGCTGCGCAGATTAAGGGTGATGAGGTGTTGCGGGTTTGGAGTTATCAAGACATAACGGATCAGGAGCGGGCGTTCAATGAAGTCCGTGAGTATAGGGATCATTTGGAGCATTTGGTTGAGTTGCGGACGAATGAGCTTTCGCTTGCTAAAGAGGCGGCGGAGGCGGGTAGTCGGGCGAAGAGTGATTTTTTGGCGAATATGAGTCACGAAATCAGGACTCCGTTGAATGGAGTGATTGGTTTATCTGATTTATTGTTGCGCAGTGAGTTGCAGGAGAAGCAGCAGCATCTTGTAAATTTGGTTCGGTCGTCGGGTGAGTCGTTGTTATTTTTGATCAATGACATTCTTGATTTTTCTAAGATAGAGGCGGGCAAGTTGGAGTTGGCGCATGATTCGTTTAATTTGCATAAAGTGATAAATTCGGCGATTGGGATTTTGGCTTCGCGTGCGGTGGCAAAGGGGTTGGAGATTTGTTATACGCGAAGAGACCCGATTCCGCACAAAGTCATTGGCGATGAGAATCGTTTACGTCAAGTTATCCTTAATATTATCGGCAACGCGATAAAATTTACGGACAAAGGCGGCGTATTGATTCATGCGAAGACGTTGAAGATTGAGAGTGGGAGGGTGAATATTCAGGTGGAGATTGTTGACACGGGAATAGGGATTGCGCCGTCGAGTGTGTCGCGATTGTTTCATACTTTTTCGCAAGCGGATTCTTCGACATCTCGGACGCATGGCGGTACGGGTTTGGGGTTGGTGATATCGCAAAATCTTGTTCGGATGATGGGTGGTGATATACATTTTTCGAGTGTTGAGGGGAGTGGGACAAAATTTTGGTTTGATGTGTGGTTTGATGTTGAGCGGGGTGAGGATTTTGGTGTTGATTCAAAGAGTAGTTTGGAGTTGGTGGCGGAGTCGTTTTTTGATGTGGAGTCTGGTGATTTTTCGGATGTTGAGGAGTTGTTGCGACCGCATGAGTTGTTTGGCGGCAGGTTTGCGGTTGTGGTTGATGATAGTGAGCTTCAACGCGAGGCGTTTTGTGATCAGTTGGTCAACTGGGGGATGGAGACGGTGAGTTGCCAAGATAAGGATGAGGTGACGGGGTTATTGCGGAGTCGGTTTGAGTCAAAGTTACCGGTTGATTTGGTGTTGATTGACACTTCGATTGTTGGTGGAAGCGGGATGGATTTGATTTGTGAGTTGCGTGAAGTTGGGTTGTTGGATGGAGTGGCGGTGATATTGATGTTGGGGTTGGATGAGATGGCGGAGTTTTCGGATCGGTCTGATTCTTTTACGGTTGTTCCGAAGCCGGTTTCTTGTTCATCTCTTTTTGAGCGTGTGTTGGGTGTTTTTTATCGTGACAAATTGCACGCGGGCAAGCAAAAAATTGACGTGGTCAAAACGACAAAACAGATTCGTCAATTAGCGTCGGGTTTTCGGATACTTGTTGCTGAGGATAATCGGATAAATCAGATTGTTGTGTCGGGCATATTGCAGGAGGCGGGGCAGAGTTGTGATATTGTGCAAAACGGCGAGGAGGCGTACAAGGCGTTTTTGTCGGAAAAATATGATTTGATTTTGATGGACTGTCAGATGCCGGGTGTGGATGGTTATGAGGCGACGGGGATGATACGGAAGAGTGAGAAAGAGAGAGGAGTTGCGAGGATACCGATTATTGCGTTGACGGCGAATGCTGTTTCCGGTGATGAGAAGAAGTGTATTGACGCAGGAATGGACGCGTATTGCAGCAAGCCGATAAATCCAAATCTGCTCATTGATAAAATTGCAAACATGCTGGAAAAAGTACAATCTACGCCCTAACATCTCACACGGCAAAAAAACAAAACAAACAACACGTAGTACGCTTGCCGCGAAGCGGCGCGGACTGGAACGCGGGCATCCTGCCTCGTTATACCACACAAGTTTTTTTGAGAATACGAACCATACGAAAAATACAAAATAAACGAAAGGAATTGATGGTAAAATTTCGTTTGTTTTGCCTATTTTGTTTATTCCGTATTCTCTAAAAAAATAAGATATCGAAAGATGTGTGGTATAACGAGGCGGGACACCCGCGTTCCAGTCCGTCATCGCTTCACGGCAAACTTGTGTGATACAACAAGGGCAAAGCCTTGTGAATCATTGACAAATAATATCAATAAATATCAAATAACATCTAACACAAAAACATCGATGTCCGAAAATAATTTAAACGATAATTTAAACGATAACATATACAAACCTGCAATGATGGAGGTTATTGACGTGACGCAGCATACGGTTGATGTCAAGTCTGTTAAAATTAAATTCAAGGATGAATCGCAACAAAAAAACTTCTCGTTCAATGTTGGTCAATTTGGTCTTTATAGTGTTTTTGGTTATGGGGAGTCGACGTTTAATATTTGTTCGAGTTCGAATTGGCGTGATTATATTGAGTTTTGTTTTCGGAAGACGGGTCGTGTTACGGAGGCGATGTGGGGAGTTGTTCCGGGTGATACGATTGGGTTTCGTGGACCGTATGGTAATTCGTATCCGATGGCTGATTGGGAGGGGAGGGATATTGTGTTTGTTGCTGGTGGGATAGCGATGCCTCCGATACGGTGTGCTATTTGGTATGTGATGGAGAATAGGGAGCGGTATGGGAAGGTAACTATTGTTTATGGTGCGAGGACTGTTGGTGATTTGGTTTTTCGGGATGATTTATCAAAGTGGCAGGAGTTCCCCAATGTTGACGTTTTGCAGACGGTTGATCCGGGTGGTGAGACGGCGGACTGGAAGGGCAAAATCGGATTTGTGCCGACGGTTCTCAAAGAGGCATCTTTTGATGCGAAGAATGCGGCGGCTCTGGTTGTTGGACCGCCGGTTATGATAAAGTTTTCGTTGCCGGTGTTATCGGAGGCGGGGATGGATGAGGCGAATATTTACACCAGTCTGGAGAATAGAATGAAGTGCGGTGTCGGAAAATGCGGACGTTGCAACTGCGGACATGTCTATGTTTGCAAAGAAGGTCCTGTATTTTCGTTGAGTCAAATAAAATCTCTTCCTGATGATTATTAGACTTGTTCCGTATTGTCCGGTTTTTTAAGAATAAGAAGAGAGGAATTTTGTCAACAGATTGAGCAGATTTTAAGAAAAAACTAATCTGTAATATATCAGCGAAATATTTTTTCTGGCAAACTGCAATTGTAGTAAATGATTTTCCTGACTATTTCGGATTTTGTGTTACTGATCGCCCTGAAAGGGCAACATATCCTAGCCCGCCGCAACGCGGCGGGTTACGATTTTTCCAATATCCATCGCCCTGA
>JAISQS010000152.1 GCA_031274045.1 Planctomycetaceae bacterium
CTTCGTTGGTTCGGTAATTATTTTTGGGGGAGGGGGGAAACTGGTAACATGTTGCGAATTGGTTTGAGCAATGTTGATTGGTTTTTTTATGTAATGCAGGGCGATAATTTATCGTAACAAGCTTTTATATCTTATTTTAACACGTCAATAAGAAACGATAAAAGAGCCTTGGTTACTATTGGGGCGTTACCTTACGCTAATGATATTTGCCCCTTTTAGTATTCGGATAAACCGAACGGTCAATCATCGCGGCTCAATTGACAACATTCGCGGGACACTCGATGAGCGAACCAAAAAAATTGTCCCGCGAATGAAGTTGCCTGATTGACCTCTAATGCGTGACGGTTATTGGCGGTTCGGTGAAGCTGTACATTGTCGCGATCCAATGTTTAAGGCAGAATGTTTTAAATTCGGGATTTGTCGGCGACTTGTAGATGTCTTTTATGTTTGGGTACAAGTCTAGGATTTTTGTTTTTATGTCGATTTTGTCGGTCAATTCTACTATTCCTGATACTCGTACCCATTTTGTTTTGCCGTCATACGAGCTAAATTCAACACGAGGATTCGCGTTTAACTCACGCCAAAAATATTTGCTTTTTCCGGTGCAGAACCAAAGAACTCCGTTTTCTTCCAACGGGAATATAATTGGTCTGACTTTTGGGATGTTATTGTCGCTTGTTGCGAATTGTGTTGCCGGGTTTTCTTTCAAAAAATCGATTATATTTTTCATTTTTTACCTTTCTGGTTTGGTTTTGGTTTGGTTTGGTTTTTTATTTTCTGTATTGAGACCAAAGGATTCCTAGTCGTCTCATTTTTGCTCTTAGTGTGTGTGGGTTGACTTTTAGCAGGGCTGCGGTTCCGCTTGGTCCTTCGATGATCCCATTGGTCAAAACTAACGCCGCTTCAATATGTTGCCGAACCGCATCGTCCAAAGAAATAAATTCCGCCAACTCCTTTTCCCTTTGCGTATCCGGCTCCAATCCTAATCGCGCCAATGTCTGTTCATATTGTTGTTTTGGATTGTCTTCGCTATCGCCGTCCTTACTACTATCGTCTTCATTATTATTGTCTTCATTGTCATTGTCTTCACTGTTATCGTCTTCGTTTTTATTTTCGGTGTCATCTTCGTCGATTTGTTGCGATTCGTTTTGTGGTTCTTGTTGTGTGTTGTTTTGTTGTTCGTTTGTGGTTTGTGTTGTTTGGGGCGGGATTGTATTTGGGTGATTTTGGTTTTCGGGTTCGTTGTTTTGTGGTTCTTTGGCTGGAGTGTATTGTTCGATCTGTTCCGGCAAAATTTGAGCGGTCTCAAATCTACCATAGTCGAATTCATTTTCAAGATGCAATTCACGCAACGACTCCGCCAATGCCAACCGTTTTCCTTGACCGAGCAGAACAGCTCGATCTATTACCGCGCCGAACTCGCGAACGTTGCCGAGCCAATCGTAATTTTTCAGGATTTTGATATCTTCGGGTTTGATATTGATGACTGGCAAGTTGAATTTTGCTGCGGCTTGTTTTGAGAAGAAAATTGCGAGTTCGTTTAGGTCTTCTTTGTGTTCTCGTAGTGGTGGGATTCTGATTGGGAAGACGGATATTCTGTACCATAGGTCTTCGCGGAATGTGCCTTCGTTTACCATTTGGCGTAGGTTTCTGTGGGTTGCGGCAATTATCCGCACGTCAACCCGAACTGTTTTTCCGCTGCCGCCGACTGTTTCAAAGCATCCGTCTTGGAGTACCCGTAAAAATCTAACTTGTGCCGCGAGAGGCAACTCGCCAATCTCATCCAATAACAATGTCCCGCCATTTGCCGACGCAAACCAACCTTTACGCTTTTCTACTGCCCCCGTAAACGCGCCGCGTTCGTGACCGAAAAGATAAGAATCAATCAACTCCGTCGGCACCGCACCGCAATTCACTTTGAGAAATGGTGAATCCACACGCCGCGAATGCTCATGAATATAGCGTGCAAATACCTCCTTGCCACTGCCGGTCTCACCAAGTATCAACACCGGAACATCTGACTTCGCAACAAGACCAGCACGATCAAGAACAAACCGAAGCCCCGTATCACGACCAATAATACTATTCATAAATACCAAAACTCAACACAAATAAAAATAAAACCTCAGTTCCCAAAAAATACAAAAAAATAATGCCGCAGCTAAAAGAAAAACAAACCGCCCCCAACAACCTCAAACAAGAACCACCAGAACAAAAACTGCAACATAAACAGTAATCTTAACCAAAGACGCAAAAGACGCAATCTTTGTGCCTAATTTTAAAAATTTTGCCGTCAAATCAACTCCGCCCTCCCTCCGCCAACAAAACGGCAATTTTTTGCCGTAAACATCAGCACAAAAAATTCCCCAAAAAACGCCCCCATCATATTTCAAGGCTGCCCATCAAATATGCTGGCAACCACAAGGCGGAATATTAGGTAGGTGATCTTTTAGTGATGATGTGTTGGGTTTGGACGATAGAAAATTGCCGCTTCGCGGCAAGAAAAAAATTGCCGCTACGTGGCAAGAGAAAAAAATTCCGCGAAGCGGC
>JAISQS010000158.1 GCA_031274045.1 Planctomycetaceae bacterium
TTGGGACTCAATATCGGTAGCAAAAATCATGGTGATTATGAAAGGAAATTTTCAACTGTAAAAAGTATATCACACCAAATCACGTTAGCGACGGGGGCGCGTTTTAGGCGTTTGTAACAATGCCGCGCAGCGATAAATCGGACTGGAACGCGGGCAGGATGCCTCGTTATACCACACAAGTTTTTTTGAGAATACAAAACATACGAAAAATACAAAATAAACGAAAAGAGTTGATGGTAAAATTTCGTTTGTTTCGCCTATTTTGTTTATTCCGTATTCTCTAAAAAAATAAGATATCGAAAGATGTGTGGTATAGCAAGGACACCCCCCCGTCGCTAACGAATAACCATTTACCCAAAAGTTAGGAGTACCAAATTATGTCAACAAATTTAGAGTCGAAAATGACATTGGAAAAAACTGAGAATGTTAATGTTGAGCGAGAGCGTTCTTGGTTTAGTCGTCGCAAGATTTTGATAACGATGACTGTTTTGCTTTTGGTGTCGTTGTATTTTTGTCTTGTGCCGTCGCGTTTGGTTGTTTCGCCGGAGACGACGTTGACCACGTTATTGAAGCCGAACGGGAAGCCGGATTATGTCGGCACATTTCGGCAAGAACATAACGGACAACTAACAAATCCCGATGACAACGGACTCCGAATGGTTATTGAAAAATTCGGACCGTATGTTTTGGAAATGAGTCCTTTGATGCGGAATTCTGTTTGGGAAGATTTGCCCAAAGATACCACAGGAATGGGCAACTGGTACAGAGAAAAATGGATTCCGCTTTGCGACGCGATGTCAATTGATCCGGCAAAGAAACCGGTTGAGTATAAGCCGATATCAGTAAAAATAGATGAGACGAAGAAAGAAGAGTATGTAAAACGAACCTTTCTCACATCGTTGATGACGAAAAGTTGGCGGGCTGAAGATTATCCTGACATTGCGGAATTTGTTCGTGAAAATGAGGGTGCGTTGGCGGTTTATGCTGCTGCCGCGAAAAAGCCGCAATGGATATGTTACCGATACGAAACCAATAACATAACAGAAACTCTATTGCCGGATGTTCAGTCGACTCGCAGCGCGTGCCGCGATTTCGCGATTCGTGCAAATGAACGAATCAGCCGAAATGACATCGCCGGTGCTTTTGATGACGCATTGTCAATCATACGCATCGGCAGACATCTCACCAAAGGCGAATCATTAGTCGAAAGATTAGCCGGTTTCAGCGGAGAGTTGATAGGAATTGATGTAATACAGTCAATTTTGACTTACGGCAATCCGAATGCAGAACAGATACATCAATTTATAAAAGAATTGGATAATCTACCCAAAGCAGATCACTCGCTTGATAAAATTATCAGATTCGAAAAGATGGCAGTGTTGGAGCTGCTGTTCAATTTGCGCAACGAATTTAGGGATAATAAAGATGACTGGCAAAATATGATCAATTCAGATAGTCGTGCACAAATGTTGACTTGGTTGTCGATTTTACCGATTGATTACAATATTGCGTCCAAACGGATACAATCATGTTATATCAACATGGAAAAAGCAAACAAAGAAACTGATTACAGAAAACGTAAACAGATTTGTGCTTCTCTTGATCATGCTGTAGAAAAAGCTGGCGGTGCGATAACAAAACCGCAAGAAGTATTATTTCGCTTACCGCTTATTCAGCTTCGTTCGACGTTGGTAGCGGATTATATAAGTCTTCTTATGTTTCCGTCTTTTGGTGCTTTTGCAAATGCGGAAGCGAGATTGGAGACATTGAAGGACTTGCTGCGTATATCGTTTGCTTTGGAATTATACCAACGCGAAAACGGTCAATATCCCGACAAATTAGAAGTGCTTGCCCCGAAATATATCAGCGCGATCCCAAATGACATCTTCACATCAAATGAATTAACGTACAAAAAAAACGATAACGGATACATCCTCTACTCATTCGGACAAAACGAAATCGACGACAACGGAGCCGCCGAACAATACAAAGATATAACCGTCGAACGAAAAAAAGATTCAAGCAAATGATACTCAAGCCGTTTACCGGTGCGTGTCAATCGGATTGTTTAGCAAGAAATTTTTCGTACAATATTTGCAGCTAGATTTAAGATGTGGACGTTTCTTTGCAATTGTGTCTTCTCATTGGTTTGAGAATATTCCGAATTTTATTGGAGCAATTGCGTGTTGCGTGAAATCTTAATTGTGAAAATTAAGTTTAAAACCTTTAACCCAGAAAATTGAAAAGATGAAAACTACAATTAACCTATCGAATGAATTGGTTAAACTCTCACATTCAACAAACGCAACCAAACAGATTTCATTTAATTTGTTTGGCAAATTATTTTTTGTGCTGCGTTTTGTTGTGATTTTATTTGTGTCGGCTGTTGCTGTATTTGCGCAGAGCGATGCGGTACAACCGGTGCCGAGATTAGATGGATGGTGGACTTCGAGATTTGTTACGAGTATTGTGCAGATGGACAAGGGGAATATTGATCTTCTGATGATCGGCGATTCGATTACGCATGGTTGGGAAAATCAAGGCAAAGACATCTGGAACGAATACTACACAAAACGTAACGCCATCAATCTCGGCATTAGCGGAGATAGAACTCAACATGTTCTTTGGCGTTTGGATCATTTGCCTTTGAATAAAATTTCGCCCAAAGCTGCTGTTGTTATGATTGGCACAAATAACATCGGCGGCAAAGATGCCTCACCAAAAGATACCGCCGACGGAATCAAAACAATCGTCGATAGACTCCAAAAACAATTCCCGGACATAAAGATCATTTTGTTAAACGTGTTCCCGCGTGGTGAGAAGCCGGAAGACGGAAGGCGGAAATTGGTGGACGAAATAAATTCATATTTGCCCAATATTTTCAAGGAGTATAAGAATGTCAAATTGTTAGACATAAACCACGTATTCCTTGACGAAAACAAGATACTCCCAAAAAGCATCATGCCCGATTCGCTTCATCCGAATAAAGACGGATATAAACTTTGGGCAGAAGCAGTAGAGCCGTCACTAGTAGAAATTTTCGGCAAGTGATAATTATAGGTCGTGCGCTATTTTTTTGAGAATACGAAATAGACGAAAAATACGAAATAAACGAAAAGAGTTAATCGCAAAATTTCGTTTGTTTTGTATTTTTTCGCTTGTTTCGTATTCTCAAAAAGCTGTTTCGTGTTCTCAAAAAAACTCGTGTGATATAACGAGGTCAATGTCTTATGCGGATTTATTAGGTTAGTGCGGTGGTTTCTTTGTATCCGAACATGATGTTGAAGTTTTGTATGGCTGCGCCGGATGCGCCTTTGATTATGTTATCTAGGACAGAGATTGTGATGACGCGGTTTCCTACGATTTCTGCTGTTATGTGTACGTAATTTGTTCCGGTTACGTCTTTGGTTGCGGGGAGATGATCGACGATTTTTACGAACGGCTCATTCGAATAGAATGTCCGCAACAAACTAAGTATAGTTGTTCTGTTTAGTCCTTTTGCAATTGGGATTGAGTATGTTGTTGTCAAGATGCCTCTGTCCATTGGGGTGAGGTGCGGGGTGAAAATTACTGATGTTTCTTTGCCGCTCCCTGTTGTAATTATCTGTTCAATTTCCGGCGTGTGTCTATGAACTCCGACACTGTAAGCCGAAATACTTTCATTGCACTCGCAATATAACGAGCCTAATTTTGCCGTTCGTCCTCTTCCAGACACGCCGCTTTTTGAGTCAATAATAATGTCTTGCGGCTCGATCACGTTTGATTTGACAAGCGGAGTCAACGGTAAAATTGCCGATGTCGGATAACAACCCGGATTAGCTACTAATTCCGCGCCGATTATTTTTGCCCTGAAAAGTTCGGGCAAACCATAAACAACATTACCCAATCTGTCCGCGTCAGGATGCGGCTCGCCATACCAATGACTAAACTTCTCCGCCGAATCCAACCTATAATCCGCACTCAAATCAATCACCCTAAGCCCACACGATAACAACTCCGGCACAACACACGCCGAAGCAACATGCGGAAGACAACTAAACACACAATCACTACGCGCCGAAAGCTCAACCGCCGAAAGATTCTCAAAACATAACTCAAATAAACCCGAAAGAGACGGATGAACCTCACTAACCCGACGACGCTCCTCACGACTCGTCACCGCAACAATCTCAACATCAGAATGACGCAACAATATCTTGATCAACTCAATCGCAGTATAACCCGTACCGCCAAGTATCGATACTCTCGTTTTAGACATAATTTATTTCACGGACTTTTATTTTAATTGACCGTTCCTTTTGTTATTTTGTTGATTTGATTTCGCGCATGATTAGATTTATTGCAATCGCGTAGTGTCGAACTGCGGTTAGGAAATCGCCTGTTTTGAGGGCGTTTTTTGCTTTTAATTCTTCTTGGTTGGTGTTGTTTGTGTTAATTTTTATTGATTTATCTGCGACGGCTTTGTGTATGTCTTGCAACATTTTTGACAAAGTATTGGCGAAATCCTCGTTTGGTTGACAGTAAGTTTTCGTGTATGGTGCATTGCCCAAAGTTTGCGTTATGTCGAACGGCGAACCGGCAAATAAATATGTTTTGGCGGTAGCAAAAAAACAGATCGCTAACACCGCCGCAATAACACCTGAAAAAATTCCCAACATAACATTGCCATACACCGACGCAAACAAAACCCCGCCCAAAGGAATCAACATGCCAAAAAGAAGTAATTGACTCACAAACGGTAAATTGAAATAGTTGTCAACATCTTGCTCGGTATTTTTATCTTGAGTTGCCTCAACAACGACTATCGTCGTATTGTCGGGACCGCCGCGCAAGTTTGCAAGATTCACCAACGTCTCCACCGCAACTTCCGGCGAAAACAACATCACAATCGAGCCGATTTCACTGTCTTTAACCTGACCGCTTAAACCATCACTACACGCAAGAAATTTATCACCAACCAAAACCTGATGCGGACCCTCAACATCAACACGTAAATTTGTCGTCGGACCCAATGATCGCGTTATCTGATTTTTTGGAATATGCAACGGAGGCTGGTCAAAAGGCAACCGATTTGACAAACAAACTTCCCAAACCAAACTATGATCAAACGTCATCTGTTCAATACAATTCGCACGAATCCGATAAACACGCGAATCCCCAACATGCGCAATTATCAAGCCTTGAGGTGTCAACGCAAAAGCATCGCACGTTGTCCCCATATCCCGAAACGCATCCTCGCGGCGGCTGCGTTCACGTATTCTATTGTGTGCATCAAAAACAGCTTTCGATATTGACTGAATCGGCGGTTCATTAACTCGCTTCAAGTAACTCTGCACAACAGTATCAACCGCCATCTTGCTCGCAACCTCACCGGCAGCATGCGCACCCATCCCATCCGCAACCACAAAAAAATGACCGCGATCAAGCCATTGACAAGATGTCTCCGCAATCCAAATACCAAACGAATCCTGATTGTTGGTACGGCGCATGCCAACATCTGACAACGATGCATATCGAACACTCTTTTTCCAATGAGACGGAATATTATCCATTCGTCATTCAATTTTTTAGTTGTTACCGATACGGATAAAAACAACAAACAAACCACAAAAAAACAAAACACAATAACACACAACAACTACTCTCACGCTTATGCCGACTTCGGAATTTTCTTGTCTTTCTCCTTCTCCTTCTCCTTCTCCTTCTCCTTCTCCTTCTCTTTATCCTTCTCTTTATCTTTATCTTTATCTTTATCTTTATCTTTATCTTTATCTTTATCTTTATCTTTATCTTTATCTTTATCTTTATCTTTATCTTTATCTTTATCTTTATTCTGTTCTTTTAATTTTTTGAATTTTTCCAAAGCTGCTCTATAAACTTTTGCTTCGGGTGCGATTTTTACGGCTTTTTGTTGTATTTCGATTGCTTTATCGTATTGTTTATCGAGGATGTAGACGTGTGCTTGTGTATCGAGGTATGTTGGGTCGTCGGGTTCGTTCTTGATGGTGAATTCGATTAAATCTCTCGCGACGGCAAATTCGCCGTTTACGTTTGCCAGCAGCCATGCGACTTGGTTGCAGGCGACGTGTTGTGGTTCGTTGTCTGAGACTACTTTTTGGTAAATGTTGGCGATGGCACTTTCGAGCATACTTGTCAATTGACCTCTTGTGCCGATAACTGCGTTTACGGTGTTGACAATCGGCGAGTTCAATTCGTAAAGTTTATGCCGCAAGATGAGCGTATCGATTTCAAAAGGATCTTTTGTCAGCGTTTTGTCTACGAGTTCTTTCACTGTTTTCCAATCTTCTTTTTCCGCAGCTAACTGTGCTTTAAATGATAATTTTTGTACTTCTAATTTTGCAATACGTTCACTTGAATCGCCGAAAGTATTTTTGTATTGTTCCGAATCGTACACAGCCGCGCATTTTTCAAGGCACTCAATTGCGGCGGTTAAATCCATCGACAGATGTTTTATTCTTGCGAGTGTCATGTACGCAGCCGTTTTAAGTCTCGTGGTGGGAGCGTCGCTTTCTACTATTAACTTCAAATGTTGCTCAGCCCAAGAAAACTTTTGCTTGACATCAAGAACCGATGCCGCAAGATAATGTTCAGACAACTCACTACCTTCAAACTCTGAGAAAAGCGTAACGGGTTGATCACGCGTCTGCTTTTGCCGCAGTGCCAACGCAGCCGCCAAAGTCTTATCACGTTCCTCTATCAAACCAAGATCATCCTGCAACTCCGCAAGCGAACACAACACGAGAATATCAATAAAATAACCCGGCTTGATCACGCTGTACGACGGGTCTTTTTGGAATGTACTTAAATCGTCAGCGTATTTTTTCAATCTATCTTCAAATGATTTTGACTTGGGCAATTTGACCGGATACTCTGCCAATTTGCCCGCATTTTTCGCTTGCAATTCGGCTTCACGTTCCGCCGCTTTTTTCGCGGCATCAACATCTAACCGCAAAGAAGCATAATCACGCACCAACACAAACAACGGCTCATCGCCGCTATTTTCAAAAATCCGTAACATCGTTCGTTGCCATTTATCGCGGTTTGCTATCGATGTAGGCGCAACAGACAACAAACTCTTCGCCGCCTCAATCCGCATCGTTTTATCTTTGTCAAATCGGGCAATCCGGCAAAGTGTCGTCAACCCCTCACCATCAGTAAAAAAACCGGGCAACGGAACCGCCAACATCCATATATATGTCAACTTCACATTGGGATCATTCTCCGACGCATACAGCATTGTCACTTCACGAACCGCTTCGTTTTCATTATCGCGCAATATCTGCTCCAACCGACTCAATATCAACTCCGCCCGCCGCGCTATCTCAACATCATCACTACGCAACGCCTCACGCAACTCTGACTCCGCTATCGCGCCAATCTGCAACAAACGATTCTCCGCACGCTCCCGAACAACAAAACTCTCATCACCAAGCTTCTGAATCAACTTCGGTAACTCAACATTGACCGATGACATTGCCGGATCAATTTTCTGTTGTGTATTTTTTTGAGTCTCGTTTGGTTGTGTGTTTTGTGGAGTTGTCGGGTCATTATTTTCGTTTTTGTTATCTTTGGCATCTGTGTTTTTATTTTTGTCCGCGTCATTTTTTTCAGCGGCATCAGGTTTGGCAACAGGTGCGTTGACATCTGCGGTGTTATCCTGCGCGAGTGATGCCGCTATTGATTCTGTCAAAAAAAACAGACCAATAACCGCAACAAAACAGCAAGCAAAATACGCGTCCGATAACAATGAATACGTTGTTATAGGATCGTTTATTGAGTTAGTGTTTATATGTATTTTTCGTTTTTTCATAAAGATTTTAATGTACGTTGTGGATGTTTTTGTTTGGGGTTCGGGATTGATTGTTAGTTATCTTTTGGTTTTTGTTTTAGTTTATCGAGTGCGTCTTTTACTTGGGTGTCTTTTGGTTTGATTTTCAAAAATAGGCGGTAGTAGAGTGATGCGTTTTTTATATCATTTTTTGCTGCGTAGTGATCGCCCAATGCCTTCAATGCTTCGTGGCATTGTTTATCGGCATCGTAACTTTTTTTCCACCATTCGATCATTTTTTCTTCTTCGTCTTCTGCTTTTGCGATGAAGCCTAATGCGACCATTGGTCTTGAGTCTTTTGGTTTCATTTCGAGGCATTGTTGAAATGTTTTTTTTGCGTCGTCGTGTAGTTTTAGTTTAGCTTGTGCGGTGCCGATTCCGTAGAGTGCGAGGAAGTTGTTTGGGTTATGTTTGAATGCTTTTTTGTAGCTGGCTTCTGCTTCTTCAAATTTATTTTCTGACATTAGTTTTGTTGCGGCGTTGTATGCGGCGTTGGAATCTCCTACATCTTTTATGGTTACGGGTATGACGGCGGGTTCGGTTTTTTGTGTTAAGAGTTTTTTTGCGTCTTGTGCTTTTTGGTTGTCGGTGTTATTTGCGGACAATTTTATTGACGGATTTTTTGGGCGTTTCGGAAAGCCTTCAACTTTGTCACACGTTACAAAATTGCCGACTTCATCAAACGTGAAATCCCAACAGTAAACCAAACATTCCTTACCTTCCGCAATCGCTTCGCATTGGTAACGGATGGTGTACTGTTTCCGGTTATTTTTTTTCACGTCTCCCCATTCAAGAGATCGACGCAAAATTACCGGAAAATTTTTCGATATGTAATTGTCAACATACCCCATCAATTTCGCCTTCTCCGGCGAAGGTGTACTTGGATCAAGCAACCAGCTCTCTTGCGAAACCGCGCTCTTGGACAATACAAGAAAAAGCATCGGAATCAACAATACAAGTAAAATTTTGATTGCAAACTTACTGTACTGTCTGTTAATGATTCCTATGATCTTGTCAAAGTTATTGGCATTGTTTGTTGCCGGACAGGTCTGACAACATACCGTACTAATTTTTCGTTGCGCAAAAATACTCATAATTTGGCTCCTTTGTTCAAAAAAATTTAGAGGACGAAGCCAATATAGCTTGTAAACTTCGTCCTCAACTACAACGTTACCTTGTCTGGCGACTTGCCAATTTAACAATTTGTATTTACGTTTCCGCAGGTGAATTTTTATTGAGATAATTAGACTTTCGAATTTAGTTTTTTAATTCTATTATCTTCGACAACTTTGTCAACTTCGCACAAAATCCGAAACAATCAAAAAAATTTACGCCAAAGAGCGCGAAGGTCTTCGCAAAATTCACAAGGAATTTTTTGTCAACAGATTTTACAGATTTAACAGATTCGGATTTAACAGATTCGGATTGTACAGATTCAGATTAAACAGCAGATTAGTTTTGGTTATTATTGGTGTGTTGTCCTCGTTATGCCACACGAGTCATAAACGCATTCGCGTGACGTTAGCGGCGGGGGCTTGCCCCCTCGTTATACCACACATCTTTTAAGATGTTTTTCTTCTTGAGAATACGAAATAAACAAAATATACGAAACATAACGAAATAAATTTTTAACGCTAAACACGCTAAAAAACGAAATTCGCGAAAGTGATTTTAAAAGTGTTTATTTTTAGTGTTTATTAAATTTTCGCGCATTTTGTAT
>JAISQS010000171.1 GCA_031274045.1 Planctomycetaceae bacterium
TGAAATGACCGGTAGATATTACATTCATGTAGTCAAACGAATCGAATAATAGAATCACGACAAAAAAATATTTGTTGTTGTGGTTGTCTGATTTTTGGTTGCAGAACATTTGCCAAAACGTGTTGTCACCGTAATGCGGGCAACCGACCGCCGGGCTTTCTTGGTGAATAACGTCGGCGCAAGCCGACAACTGGATCGCCAAAACGCACCAGTTCACCAAATCGCCCAATGTCGGCGCAGCCGACAATTACCGCGAAGCGGCGACGGACTGGAACGCGGGCGTCCCGCCCGCCTCTGTGCGTAATAGAACCAAAAAAGTTAGAACGGAACGCCAAAACGCATCGGCAAACGTAAGGTGGGTAACCGACTGCCGGGCGGTTACGTCGGCGCAAGCCGACAACTGGATCGCCAAGACGCACCGCCAAAACCAACACACCCTACGTTTTGGGCGTTTTGGTTTTACCGATACGTTTTCCGCCCCCTCTGTTTTCGTCTTGCTCCGCTCGCCGAAAACGTAACCGCCCAGCAGTCGGTTACCCACCTTACGATCACCGCCCAGCGGTCGGTTGCCTGCCTTACGATCACCAACGCGGAAACCACTCCATTTCGTTTATTTTGCATTTTTCGTCTGGTTCGAATCTCAAGAAATGGGCGAGTGAGGTGGAAACTTTGCCAGTGATTCCGAATGTGTCGGGTTAATTTTTTAATGGGACATTTTTGTACGTTATATACTGCAATTGCGGCTTTGGACTAACCGAAAACCCGTTTGATGCGAATTGTTTTTTGGGTTGATTGCAATTGGGATTGTTCAAAATTCGTTTTGTTTTCGTTTTGTCAAATTGGCGGCAATTCGGCGGGTGTTTTGTGTATGAATTTTAGTCAACAAATTTTGTGATATGAAAAAAAGTATTTGGCGGGTATTATCTTTTTTTGTGGTGGTTGTTTTGTTTTTTGTTTTTTTTCGTGGGTTGGATGTTCGCGCGCAAGGCGTGATGCTTCGCGGGATTGGTGCGGTGAACGCTTCGGTTGGCGGTACGGCGACGGGGATGCCGCTCGATTCCGCCGGTGCGATCAATTGGAATCCCGCTTCGATTTCTGCTCTTGACAAAAGCGAGTTATCTTTTGGGCTAGGGCTAATTTTTCCTCACACGCGAGTCAGTTCGCAGATAGCTAATTTGTCCGGTTCAACCAAAGGCGAAGCCGGAACGATCCCGAATCCAACAATGTCATTCGTTTGGCATCGTTGTCCAAAATCTGCTCTTACGTTTGGACTTGGCGTTTCTGCCGTTGGCGGCGCGGCTTCACTTTATCCAGCCGACACAACCCCAAACATCAACCCAATACTAAGCGGTCGCGCAAAATCATCACAAGTTGTCATCTTTCAACTCACTCCAACTGCCTCATACCAACTCACAAAACAATTATCAATCGGTATTGCCCCAGTCATCGATCTCGCGTCTTTGTCAATCAACCCAATGCAACTCGGTCAATCACTCGCGCCGGGCAACGAACTACATAACTACGGCACACGTTACGCATGGGGAGGCGGATTCCAAATCGGAACTTTTTACGATTTCAAAAATCATTTCAAAGCGGGCTTCATGTTCAAATCGCCCGTCTGGTTTGAAAATTTACGATACGAAGGAACAACCGTAGGTGCTGCCAACAACCCGTCGCGACAACACAGCGGCTCATTCGATCTCGATTTGCCGAATATATTTTCGTTTGGAATTTCATACGACGGATTTAAGGACACGGTTGTCGGAGTTGATGTACGTTATTTTGACTACAGCAACGCGGCAGGTTTCAATAGAGGCATCATAAACAACGGGACAAATTCGTATGTCGGCGGACTTGATTGGGAGAGTATTTTGGGGGTTACCGTCGGGTTGCAAAAAAAGTGGAGTGATAAGTTGACATTGAGAGCCGGTTACGTTTGGAATGAAAATCCAATACCATCACGAAGCTCAATGCTAAACGTCGCCGCACCGTTGACAGTACAACACACAATAACCGTCGGCGCAACATACGCCATCGTTCGCAACCTGGAATTTTCATTCGCATACGCACACGGATTCAAAGGAAAAGTCACCGGAAACTTCAATTCAGCACAACTAATCGGAACCGTAACAAACGAAACATCCGGCGACGAAATAATGATGGGAATCACAAAAAAATGGTAAGCTTGCCTCCGTTGACAACGGGATCGGAACACGCATTGGCAAAATCAAAACACCATACGTTTTGGACGTTTTGGTTTTGCCGATGCGAATTCCGCCCCACTGTTTTCGGCTTGCTCCGCTCGCCGAAAACACAACCGCCCAGCGGTCGGTTGGCTACCTTATGTTACCAACACGTTTTTCGCTTCTGTTGTCGGTTTAACACCTGCCTTACGATCACCAATGTTTTTCATGTCCATTTTGTCGGTAGCAAGCTACCGTCGCTAACGGATAAAATTTTTTTGTTGTGGAACAAGTTTTATGAGAATAATATTGCTTGGTAATGGTAGTCGTTGTGGGGTGTTGGAGGCGGTATCTTTGTTGCGTCCTGCGATAGAGGGTTGTGGAGAGGTGGTGGTTTCTGATTTTTATTGTTGTGAGGATATATCTGGGGTTGATGCGGATGTGGCGGTGGTTTTTGGCGGTGATGGTTCGATACTTCGTGCTGTCAGTCAAATGGGCAAAAATCAGATTCCGGTGATTGCTGTGCATCTTGGCACGCTTAGTTTTCTTTCAACTGTACAATCGAGTGAGCTTGTGCCGCTTTTATCGCGTAAAGATTTGTTGCAACTTCCGGTGATTGAGCATCTGCTTCTTGAGTGCAAATTATTTCGCGGCGGTTCAAATATGCCGGAGATGTCGCGGGTTGTACTCAATGAAGTTTTGTTGCAAGGGGAGACGGTTTCGCGGATTATTGGTTTGGAGTTACATATTGATGGAGGATTGGTTACGACGTATCGTTGTGATGGTTTGATATTGAGTACGCCGGTCGGTTCAACTGCGCATAGTCTTTCGGCGGGAGGTCCGATTTTGCGCAAGGATATTGATGCGGTTGTTATTTCGCCGATTAGTCCGCATACTTTGAGCAATCGTCCGCTTGTCGATTCGCCGGATCGTTTGTTTGAAATCAGACCGCATCAAAAGGGGATATTGGTATTAGACGGAGTAGACGTAGCACAAGTTGAGCCGAATGATTTTGTCCAAGTCTCAAGAGCATCGTACACATTCAAAACAATAGACTCGCCGGACAATAGTTATTATAAAACATTGAGAAATAAACTCGGATGGAGCGGCACATTCAACAATAACAACGACAACAACAAACGCGGATAAAACACGTTCCGGTAATCGCGCAAAAAAAACACAAGTTCACCACGCAGCAACAAACGGACAGGAACGCGGGCGGGATGCCTCGTTATACCACACATCTTTTTTGAGAATACGAAACATACGAAACATACAAAATAAACGAAAAGTAATTTCGAAAATTTTTTAACGCAAAATACACGAAAATACAAAATGCGCGAAATTTTAATAAACACGATTTTAATAAACACATTTTTAAAATCACTTTCGCGAATTTCGTTTTTTAGCGTGTTTCGCGTTAAAAAAAATTATTTCGTCATGTTTCGTATTTTTCGTTTATTTCGTATTCTCAAAAAAAGCACCTTAAAACTTGTGTGGTATAACGAGGTGTTACAACCCGCATTCGATACCAAATTTCGCTCAAATAACACCGTCCGATTCATTGTGAACATTGTGAAAACCTTCGTGTCCTCTGGTGGTAAAATCTGTTGTGTCCTTATTTCTTCAGATCTATCGGGGCGGCATTGATACCGGCTTTGACGAGGCGTTCCCGATGAACTTCCAAACGCTTCTTGAATTGTTTGTAATTTTTCTCCTTCGGCAGTGTCCATGCTATTTCGGCAAGTGTAAGCAAACGGGGAAAAATCCTCCATTCCATATCCGGTTCCGTGCCGCTAACAAACTCCGTCCACAAGTTTGCCTGCACACCCATAATATGTTCCGCCTCTTTTGCCGAAAACCCCACTGTCGGCTCGTAGCCGTAAATTTTTTCATTCGTCAGCGGAGGGTAACCGATATAACGATATCCATCCTCCACCTTTTTTCCGGTTGAATCGGCAAACTGCGGTGCGTCAATATAACAATAGTCCACCGGAGTAAAAACGACGTCATGTCCCGCTTTTGCTGCCGCCAGTCCGCCCCTGTTTGCCTCCACGCCGTGAACAGTTCCTCGCCACGACATCACCGTTGCTTCCGGTGCCAGACCGCCATCAAGAATCTCGTCCCAGCCGATGAGCCGCTTCCCCTTTGCCGCCAAATATTTGTCAAAATGCTTGATAAACCACGATTGTAATTCATCGTAATCTTTCAGACCGTTCTCTTCCATCCGTTTTTTGCAATCGGGACATTTCTTCCATTCGCTCTTGGAACATTCATCGCCGCCGATGTGAATGAATTTGGACGGAAACAGTTCGCACACCTCATCCAACACGCCTTCAGTGAACCGGAGTGTAGATTCCTTACCGGGGCAACACATTCCCGCCGGATGATTCGGGTCGCATGCTAAAAGTTCAGGGTAAGACCGCAGCGCCGCTCCGTAATGTCCGGGCATTTCAATTTCCGGTACGATAGTGATGTGCTTCTTTGCCGCATAATCGATGAGTTCCTTGAAGTCCGCCTGCGTAAGGTACCGGGACGGGGCTTTCGGGTTGCCGTGTTCACCGATTGAACCGATTTCGA
>JAISQS010000192.1 GCA_031274045.1 Planctomycetaceae bacterium
CGAATAACGTACCGAATGTTGCGTCGAAAAGTGTGTTGCGGTTGTTGCGGATGTTGGTTGAGATTTCGCCGGAGTCGTCTTTTGTTGCGGGTCGTTTGGCGGAAACGTTTCTTGACAACAACGACACCGCAACCGCAATTGAGATAATTAACGCGGTCAAAGAACCGTTTGATTCGTGGCGGAGCCGTGCTGAATTTGCCGTGAAGTTGTTGACAAAAGATACGGCGGCGGGACGGCGAATTATTGAAACGATAAAGGAGACCGATTACTACGATTGGGGGCAACTCGCTCTCGCGAAACGGCTGATTGAGCTGGACAATTTTGACGAAGCAAAAAAAACAGCGAATAAATGCTCGTCACCGCTGCGGCGGGCGTGGGCGTTTTTTGAAATGAGTAAAGTAAACAATGAAAAAAATTCACCGGACTCAAAAAGAACGGAAGAATTGTTAAAACATGTTGCGGAAATTTTGGAAGAGATGGATGTCGATTCCAAAAATGCCGAATCGTATGTAACCGCACTCAGAATCATAGGTCAATCAATTTGCTCACAAAACAAAAATATTACCGGCAAAAAAAACAAAGCCCCCCAAACCAAAGCCCCACAAACCAAAGAATCCCAAACCGAAGATTCCAAAAATGACAACACAAAAAATGTACAAAATAATCGTGTTGGTGATTTGATTGGAGAGCGGTTTCTTGAGTTGGCGGAGGGTGGGATTGATAAAATTTCGATGCCGGTTCAACGTTTACGGGCAAAATATTTTTTGGCGGGAACGCTTTTGGAGTTGGGGATGATTGACAGCGTGTCAAATTATGTTGATCGCAATGAGCTGATGAACGACGGGGACTTGACCGCGTTGGAGCGAAGCCGCGTTTTACAATGGTCTGCGGAATCCGATGCACGTTTGGAGGCGGATTGGTATGAAGCGATCAAGGTCATAAGCAAAGCAAAGAGAACGGAAGAAGAAGGATTCGCAGAACGAATCGCGGAGATAGTACGCCGATTCACAACACGAAACGACAACAAAAAACCAACAGGAAAACCCGCCGAAGACACAATAATACTACCCGCAAGAAAATTTGAAGAATATTATTTCAGCCCGTTTGCGATTCCCGATTGCGGTTGTTAATTTGTAATTTTGTCAACAGATTTTACAGATTAGTTTTTTAGTAATATATCAGAACAATTCACAATTCACTGTTTACAATTCACAATTTGATTACATTCCGTTAGGAATGTATCGCTCGGTAGAAGATGAATCCTCCGCCGAGCCTTCGCATTCCGTAGGAATGCAACCCTGTGACTTGTCCAATGACGGTATTCCTACGGAATGCTCTTGTGTTGGAACATCACTTTCTACCGAGCGATGCAAACCTACGGCTTGCAAAACTATGATAACACCGGAGGCACGAACCGGAAATATAAAGACGTATAAATGAGTCTATTTTTTTATGTATCGATTCAGATCAATGCCGCCGCGTTGTTCTTCTTCTAATATTTGAATGCGGTTTTCAAGTTGTTCGATTCTTCGTTTCAAAATTGGAAGAATATTTTCGTCCTCCGCTGCGGGCTTACTGTGAGGAACAGATGGATAACCAAGATGACGCGATAACGCCGAAAAAAGATACGACGGCTCTTTGTCACGCGTCGCAAAAGCAATCCGCCCCTCACGTTCTCCAAAAAGTGTTACAACTTCTTGTCCGTCACCTGCCGCGTTTTCGGCAACATTCAATTGATCAATTTTTTGATCAATTTTTGAATAATCTATTGCGTCGTTTGTGTTCTCTTTGTCAGTATTATCAGTTTCGTTTGTTTCAATCTGATCGTTTGTCAAATTATTTGAAGTTGAATTTATGTTGGTTATGTTGTTTATATTTTGGCTGGTTTTATTGGGGGTGTTGAAGTTGATTTTTTTATGTCTGTTTTTAATTTTGTAGTATTCGCTGCGGTAAAAGATCATGTCTGCGAGCGGAACGAAGCCGATTTGTCGGCGTAAAATTGTTAGCCATTCTTTCCAATAATTGTCGTAAATATCGTCATTGATCAAAACATCAAGACCGCGAACATAGCCTAAACGGTTTCTGCAAATAGTTTCAAATTGATAAAAAAATATTCCTTGAATTGAACAATTTCCGCTGCGGTATTTTGCTTCGTGTGCTAGAATTTGCAATGCGATACGAAAATCAAGCCGCCCGTTATCTCTTTCGCTCTCTGAAATGACAAATGACTGAAACGGTGAAAAATAATGATTCAACCGCGACATCGAATTCGTCAATACACCCGTGTACCGCACATCTGTCAACATGAAATCGACTGCTTTATGGAGTTGTGTGGTTGCTAAAAGCTCGCCGCGAATAGAGTACAAAAATTCCTGCGCCGTAATCCCGTCATCAAGCGACTCAAGAAACGACTCGAAAAAAAATGTCTGCTCAATATACTCGTCAGTCGATAACACAAATCACCTCCAAAATATTTTAAACTGCCCGCACACGAGCCTTCGTTAACATTCACCGGCGATCAATCAACAACTCACACGCGGCGGTATCAATTTATAAATTTTGTTACTTTGTTCGTTTCAAACCAGCCTCTCATTAAAGACGCGACTTGTGTCCGAAAAATTGTCTCGGACACATGACGAGTTTCAATCCACGCGTCTTGTGAAGGGCGCGACGCGATCCGCTGGTTATCTCAATACGATTCGTTCGTTTCAATCCACGCGCCCTGTGAAGGGCGCGACTGATCGGGTGGTTACGCCGCTCTCGTTTACTCTGGTTTCAATCCACGCGCCCTGTGAAGGGCGCGACTTTTAGTATCCGTTTCGTCCAAGTAATATTTACGCGGTTTCAATCCACGCGCCCTGTGAAGGGCGCGACTTCCTGCTGTGCGTCTCTGCGGAGAGCAAGGCAGTTTCAATCCACGCGTCTTGTGAGATGCGACATTTGATTGTGTTAGTTTGATGCGGTTACTTTTTTAATCGTTCGTTAAGTTCGTTGAGTAGTTCATCTTTTTTGACGCGGATTTGTTCGAGTGTGTCGCGGTCGCGGATTGTTACGGTTTCGTCTTGGACAGTTTGACCGTCAACCGTAATACAAAACGGCGTTCCGATCTCGTCTTGCCGCCGGTAACGCCGACCTACCGCGCCCTTGTCATCGTAGAATGTTGAAAAATTCTTTTTGAGTTCGCCGTATATTTCTGTTGCAATTTCCGGCATTCCGTCTTTTTTGACAAGCGGAAACACCGCCGCCTTGATCGGAGCAAGACGCGGATGAAATTTCAAATAAACTCTTTCTTGCGGTTGTCCTTTTTCGTCGGGAGCCGTATCAATTTTGTACGCCTCACAAAGAAACGCCAACGTCGCCCGATCCGCTCCCGCCGACGGCTCAATAACGTGCGGAATAAATCGCTCCTTCGTCAAGTCATCATAATACGACAAGTCTTTGCCGCTGCCGCGATGTCGCGGTTGACCGTCAGGCAATTTTTCGAGAACAAGTTGATTGCCGTCCTTCACAAGTTTCCCCTCAATATGCGAACGTAAATCAAAATCACCACGATGAGCAATCCCCTCCAACTCACCATATTCGCCCGCTTGCAAGAACGGAAATTGATACTCAATATCGGCAGTACCGCAAGAATAATGCGACAACTCATCCGCGTCATGTTCCCGTAACCGCAAACGTTCGCCCGACAATCCCATCTCAACATACCACGCAAAACGACGATCACGCCAATATTTGTACCACGCCGGAGATTGATTCGGGTGACAAAAAAACTCAATCTCCATTTGCTCAAATTCACGGCTGCGGAATGTAAAATTACGCGGTGTTATTTCGTTGCGAAAACTTTTGCCGACTTGAGCAATACCAAATGGAACACGAACCCGCGTACTGTCACAGACATTTTTAAAGTTGACAAAAATTCCTTGTGCGGTTTCCGGTCTTAAAAACGCAGCGTCATCATCGCTTCCAAGCGCACCAATAACCGTCTTGAACATTAGATTAAACTCACGCGGCTCCGTCAACGTCCCAACATGTTTCGCATCAGGCGCAACAACATTTTCAAGACTTGGCAATTTTGAGATCGATTGAATGTTGCCGTTCCATTGGAGCGAATCGGCATCTTTTTTGCGCAACCCAAAAAATTTCAACGCCGCTTCATCGAGAGCAACTTGTGTATTTTCGGTTTCCATTGTTGTGACAAATACACTCATCTCAACACTCGGCGCACCCTCTTCGCCGCGTTTTTTTCCCGTAACAAAACGTCCGATAACGTGATCGTAACGGTAACGTTTTTTTGATTCGCGGCAATCGACCATATAATCGTGAAAGAGGTCGTAATGTCCGCTGCATTTCCAGACTTGCGGGTGCATGATGATGGTGCAATCGAGACCGGTCATTTCGTAGGTTGCCGGTGCGCCGTTCGGAACGATGAGTTCGTTATGGTTCATTACCATATCGTTCCACCAAGCATCTTTAACGTTGCGCTTAAGCAAAACACCAAGCGGTCCGTAATCCCAAAAACCATTGAGACCGCCGTAAATCTCACTAGACTGAAATAAAAATCCACGCCGCTTACAAAGAGCGGTTAATTGTTCCATTTGCATAATAATTGATGCGGTTAAGTTAAAAAAATTAGGTTAAAAAAGTTAAAAAAAGGTACGTTAATTGTTGTCAGTATTATGTGGTATTTTGAATCGTTGCAGAATATCTCCGATGAACCGGTAACGATATTTTGTTTTTTTGTCCAACGATTCCACGTAACCGACATACTGTTGATTTGAAAACGGCAAATACTGCAAGTCCTCGTAACCTTTGGCTGCACCGCTCTGTTTCATGTATTCCGCAATACCAGCAAACACCGCCCCAACAGCCGACTCACTACCAACAACAATCGACGCAATCCACGCCGAATCAGGACTCAAATTATTTGGAATACGCCCGCCAAAATGATCAAGAAACACATTTTGACGATTAAAAAAACGACGCTCTAAAATTTGATCAATCTTAATTTGCTCACGACTCGCCGCATCGACAAGATCATAATAATCTTTGTTCTTCACATAAAAATTAACATTCCAAACTTTCACACCATCAGGCAAACCAGTATACTCGACATCATCAGACCAAATTGCTGTCTCTTGAATTGTTGATGGTATTTGTTCGGATTGTGTTTTATTATTTGTTGACAAAGACTCTTTTATCTGTTCACTTGGCGGGATTACTTGACCTGTATGAGCGATTCCGCTTTGCAGAGCTTGATCAAGAGAACGCTCAAAATAATTTCCGGCATATTGCGGCTGTTGAGTTCGGTCTACTTCCAGATTCTTCAGCAAAACCATAAAATCCGGTCCTAAACTTTCAATCTCGTGCATAATAGCCGGATGCCCTGATTGTGCTGCAAGACTAATCCACTTAAATGCCAACCCGTCATTTTGTTCACATCCGTTTCCTTGCAAATAACAGCGTCCGAGATTGTATTGTCCTTTCGGATTTCCCATTTGAGCCGCACGTTGATATAGCTTAAAAGCGATCTCCATATTCGGTTCAACCCCAATACCCAAACGATAACAACAACCAAGCCGATCTATTCCATCCGAACTCCCTCCCTCTGCCGCTTTACTATAATATTCAAAAGCTTTCATCGGATTCGCCTGCGTTCCCGTTCCGTCTCTATACAAGTTTCCAAGAAAATACGCCGCTTGAACATGTCCGGCTTGCGCCGCTTTCTTCATCCACTTAAATGCCAACTTCAAATCCTTCTTTACATAGAAACCACCCTCATAAATCAAGGCAAGATGAACTTGTGCTTCAGAATCACCTTGTTCGGCAGCAAGTTGTAAATAATGAGCAACTTTTTCATAATGTTCATTACGCTGATAAACAAACGCCAAGTCTCTTTGAGCAACAGCCAAATTCTGCTCCGCTGACTTTTCCAACCATGATATTGCCGATTTTTGATTATCTTTTTCAAACCAATATCCGCTTAACAAATATTGTGCGACGGCGTTGCCTGATGCTGCCGCACTCTTTAATAATGTGAACGCTTCCTCATCTCCATGCAACGCAAGCCTCGAAAGAAGCGTATAACCGGCAGACTCATCCTTCGCCGTTCCCACTCCCCGCAAATACAATTCAGCAACAATCTGCATTGACGGAACATAACCCAACTCCGCTGATTTGTTGTACCATTTGAACGCTTCTTTCCTGCTGGCAGGAATTCCTTTGCCCTCCGCGTAAATCTCTGCAAGATGAAATTGTGCAACCGCATTATTTTGTTGTGCCGCCTTATGAAACCAGTTTCTCGCATCGTTGATATTCTGTTTTATTTTGTCTCCGTTCAAGAGGCAGATTGCTAATTTGGTTTGAGCGTCGGCGAGTCCTTGTTGTGCTGATTTACGTAACCATTTTATTCCTTCTTTCGGATCGAATTCCGGTCGCGTCTCGTCCAACAATACCTGAGACAACATATATTGACAATGCATGTCGCCGGGTACGTTCTCAATACCGCGACGATTCTCCTTTTCTCTATCGTGATCTTGTGCATACTTTTTCCAAATTCTGATAGCTTCGGTAACATCCCTTTCAATACCGCTGCCGGTTATAAAACAACGGGCAAGATATTTTTCCGCATCGCTGACTACATCAATAATACTCTCATCAATAACACTGCCGGTTATAGAACAGCGTGCGCGATATTTTTCAGCGTGTTCATCTCCTTGTTTCGCAGTCAAACGAAACCATTGAACAGCGATCTGCGGATCAGGTTCGACACCAAATAATCCGTCCAAATGAATAGCACCGAGATAAGATTGAGCAGGGGCGTAACCTTGTTCAGCCGATTTTTGCAACCAGCGTAATCCTGTTTGAATATCTGCCGGAATGATCGCATTGCCGGTGTGTACAAGGAAGAGCATATATTGTGCGTGAGCGTCGCCTTCATTAGCGGCATAAGAATATAAATTGAACGTGTCCTTATGTCCGGCATCAGCAGCAGCAACCAAAAATAAAATAGCCTTCTGTTTATCTTGCGGAACTTCCGTACCATCACGATAAAGAGAACCGATAAACGCTAAAACTTCCGCATCTTTGTTTTCAGATCGCTCAAACCAATAAAACACTCTCCCAATATTTCGCGGCGTTCCGATTCCGTACGCATAACACTTACTAATCTCAGCATAAGCCGGCTCATGCTCACTTACCGCAAGATACAAAAATAAAGCAAATGCCCTGAATTTAATTTGCGGATCACTATTATCCTTGAGATAGTGTTGCGCTAATTCAAATAAAGTTTCTGGTCTTTCGTGATACGCATATCTGTTATGAATCATTTGTCCGATTGCCAACATAGCTGCGTCATCGTTTTCTGCCGACATGACCAGATTCTCTAACTTTCGTAAAAAAACGTTACGTTTTCTCCAATCGTCAAAATGATTGTGGATATCACAAAAAATTAAATTACGAAAACATAACTTATGATACAAATCGTCCGATTCCGCGTTTTCCGGCAAGATTTGTTTGCCCTCTTGTGGGAACATGACGTAAAAATCATTAAGCAAACCTTGCATTTCGCTGGTGATTTTTTGTTGCGCAAATTTGATTAGATTTTTTGGAATATACTTGTAGTAAGCTTCGGCAATACTTCCGGTGATACACGCAATAGTATCAGAATCACCGCCGACAGAGATTGCGAGTTGAATGGCGTGTTCAAAACTTTTGCTTTCCAAAAACGCGATTATTGCAACCGGTACTGAATCTTGACAACTCACTTTGAACGTATAATCCGGACGAATTTCATCGAGCGCGCGGCTAAGATTATAGCCAAAATTTTTTTCAATAAAATGTTTTATCTCTTCTTTTAAGGAGGCATATTCGGATTTGTTATCATTAGTTATGAAAAATTCATTGTCACACCAAATACCATCTATTGAGTCATCATATCTGTCACTGTGTTTAGCTATGCAGACTGCGGCGGCAACTGCTTGTGCGCCTTTGATTCCTTCGGGGTGGTTGTGTGTGAATTCTGCGGAGCGTTCGGCTTGCGATAAAACAGAATCCAACCATGACTCAACCCAACCAACCGCACTAACACGCATCGCAGAACCATTACCCCAACTGTCGTATGCTTGAGGTTCTTTGGAGTAGAACCAATCAGTGAATTTTTCGCCGTAGCCTGCAAGGGGATATTTATTTGCCCATTTATAGACAGCCGTTTTGTAATTGCCATCCGTCAATAACGCCTCCGCAACTGCACACGTCAAAACAGTATCATCCGTAAAACGACAATCCGAATTGATAAGTTCGATCGCTTCGGGATTATTCGTTTTCCGATTATGCCATTCATAAATTGAACCGCAAATATCGCCAATAATCGCCCCATACATAAAATTAAATCTCCCGCAAAAAACACATCTCCTAAAAAAAACACGATACAAACCGCCCACACCAACCCAGCCTAAGGCTTTCGCCAGAAATTAACTGGCAATTTTTTTTGTTTTTATGTAATATATCAGTGAAATACATCAACTCTGTAGAAAAAACGTAATACATCAGTGAAATATCCGCATTAACTCA
>JAISQS010000271.1 GCA_031274045.1 Planctomycetaceae bacterium
GGCTCTTTTATATTTTTTTGTTGGTGTACTAACATGAAGTAATAAAATAGTTTTTGCAAAACCGAACCGCAACTGGTAACCAATTTCCCCTCCCTTAATAACACACGAAGTTCCCCTCGCACGTGCCCTTATAGTTTGCGTCGCGGTGAAGAAGATAACGCAAGCATCTTGCTTGCGGATAACTACTTTAATCGCGAGCTTTATGTGTAACGAATAAGGGGATAAGGGCGCGTGCTGGGTGACTTCGTTGGTTATTAAGGGAGGTGGAAACTGATTACCTGTTGCGAATTGGTTTGAGTGATGTTGATTGGTTTTTTTATGCAATGCAGGGCGATAATTTATCGTAACAAGCTTTTATTTTTTACTTTAACACGTCAATAAGAAACGATAAAAGAGCCTACAGATTTATAGAGATTAGTTTTTTATTGAAATCTGTTAAATATGCTTAATCTGTTGTTTACCATATTTGAAAACTTTACATCAAAAATATTCTTCCATTACCTTCCCTTAACTTCTTGTAAAAAATCAATTAGCAATCAAGACTTCAAAGCAAACTGTTTAAACGTGGTTCAAAATTATGTTGCACGAAATAATTGAATCGGCGCGGAGTCGTTTGGGAGAGAGGTTGTTGATACTTGGTCATCATTATCAACGTGAGGATGTTATTGTCCATGCCGATTTGGTTGGTGACAGTTTTCAACTCAGTTCTATCGCAGCCGAACAGTCCGCCCCAAACCGGCACACAACTTCTAAATCTAACTTTGCCCACAATCAAATCGACAACTCTAATTTTGCCGACAAAAATTTTGCGAAAAAAAATTGTGAGACGATTATTTTTTGCGGGGTGCATTTTATGGCGGAGACGGCGGACATTTTGGCAAACAGTAGTGAAAATCTTGAGCGGCGCGGAGGCGAGCGGGTCAATGTTATTCTCCCTGATTTAGGTGCTGGTTGTTCGATGGCGGATATGGCGAGTCGTGAATCGGTGTCGAAATGTTGGGACGAGTTGGCAACGATAATTGATATTGATGAAGTGTTGCCGATTACGTATGTCAATTCTACTGCGGAGTTGAAGGCGTTTTGTGGAGAGCGGGGCGGAGTTGCTTGTACATCCAGCAACGCACGTGCCGTAATTGAATGGGCTTTGTCCAAAAAACGGCGAATCCTTTTCTTTCCCGACCAACATCTCGGACGAAACACCGCTCTAAAAATGGGTATCCCAATTTCGGAAATGACAACATGGAAAGACGGAAAGCCTGAATTTGGCGGCAACGATATTGATGTTATCCGCCGTAGTAGAGTCTTGCTTTGGGACGGTTTTTGTTGTGTGCATCAAAAATTCTTGCCGGGTCATATTGACGAGATAAGATCGATTTTGCCAAATGTAAAAGTGATAGTGCATCCTGAATGTAACCAAGAAGTCGTAGCCAAAGCAGACGAAGCCGGATCAACTGCGTATATTTTGAAGAGGATTACAGAATCGCCGGATGAATCTGTTTGGGCTGTCGGGACGGAGAGCCGATTTGTTGAAAGAATTGCAAAACAAAACCCCTCAAAAAAAATAGTACACCTCGCGTTTCAACCAAGCTATTGCTCAACAATGGGCTTGATAACACTAGAAAACCTCGCCGCAATGTTCGACCCGATAGAAAAAAATAAACCAATAAACATCATCAAAGTAGAAGAATCTGTCGCAAAAAACGCACTAATCGCCTTGCAAAGAATGTTGCAAATCACGTAATACTCTTTTAATACACAATGAATGATTGTGAATGCCTTGTTATACCACACAAATCATAATCGCATTCGCGTGACGTTAGCGACGGTAGCTTGCTACCGACGAAATGGGGCGGTTTATGTGTTGGTGATCGTGAGGTAGGCGACCGCCCGCCGAGCGGTGATCTTAAGGTAGGTAACCGACCGCTGGGCGGTGATCGTAAGGTGGGTAACTGACCGCTGGGCGGTGATCGTAAGGTGGGTAACCGACCGCTGGGCGGTTACGTTTTCGGCGAGCGAAGCAAGACGAAAACAGTGGGGGCGGAAAACGCATCGGCAAAACCAAAACGCCCAAAACGTAGGGCGTTTTGGTTTTGCCGGTGCGTCCTGGCGATCCAGTTGTCGGCTTGCGCCGACGTTACCGCCTGGCAGTCGGTTACCCACCTTACGTTGCCGATGCGTTTTGGCGATCCAATTGTCGGCGAGCGATAATGATTTACTGGCGACGCAACCGCCCGGCGGTCGGTTGCCCACCTTACGTTTGCCAACACGTCTTGGCGTTCAGTTCAAACTTGTTCGGTTCTATTACGCACAGAGGCGGGCGGGATGCCCGCGTTCCAGTCCGTCGCCGCTTCGCGGCGAACTTGTGTGGAATAACGAGGGCAAGCCCCCGTCGCTAACGTAATGCGAATACGTTTATGACTTCTTGTGTGGTATGACGTATTGCCCGAATGCCCGATTCTATAGTAGTAATTCTTTTAGAAGTTCTGTTGGCAATCCTACTACATTTGATTCGCTGCCTTTGATTATTTTTATCCAGGAGTTGTTGTCTTGGTATCCGAATGCGCCTGCTTTTCCGATCCAGTTATTGGTTTCGAGATATTGTTCTATTTCGTTGTCGGAAATATTTTGCATGAAGAGTTCTGTTTGTGCGGCGGCGATTTTTTGTTGCGCTATTCCGTGATCTGATTTTGTTAGTACACAAAGTCCACTTACCACACAATGTTTTTTGCCCCGCAATAATTCTAACATTCGTTTGGCATCGTTTTTGTCCAAAGGTTTTTCCAACACTTCATCTTGACAACAAACAACAGTATCACACGCAATAATCGTTCCTCTCTCGATTTTTTTGGCGGCACTCTGTGCTTTCTGTGTTGCCAGACGGCGGACGTAGTTGTCTACGGATTCATTTGGTTGTTGTTCGTCTTCCGCGTCGTCATCCGGCAGAATCACTTGAAATTCCAGTCCCATCTCTGTCAACAGTTCACGGCGGCGAGGAGATTGACTCGCAAGATATATCAAATCCGGCAAATCGGCGGGTTTCGCACTCATTGCGATCTTACTCATTATTGCCGTCATTACTGCCGTCATTACTGTCGTCATTATTGCCGTGATAACGCAACTTATTACCGAACTGATTTCGGAGTAGATTGACATTATTTTTTATTCAGTTGATTTGTGAATCTGTTCTTTCTTAATATGTGATGATAATGTTGCGCAAAACGATGAGCTTCGTCGCGTACATATTGCAAAAGCCTCAACGCAAAAGAATGACGGCTCAATCGTATCGGCTCGTCTTGATTCGGTACATAAATCTCTTCGTCCTTTTTGGCTAACGATATTACCAACTTTGGCTGTTCAGAAGTTCTCTCCAATGCAGCTAACGCTGCGTTCAGTTGTCCCTTGCCGCCGTCAATTAACAAAATGTCCGGCGGTGAATCAGTTCCGTTGCCCGAAAACCTCCGCGTAACCACCTCAGACATACACGCAAAATCATCAATACCATGCACCGTCTTAATTTTATAACGCCTATAACCCGGCTTAAAAGGTAAACCATCCGTAAAACAAACAAGACTTGCCACCATATCACTACCGCCAAGATGAGCAATGTCTATCCCCTCCATTGTTCGCGGCACAAAATCTAACTTCAACACCTTCTTCAATCCAACAACCCCACGACGCGGATCAATCACAAACGCCTCCGGTTGAACATGCGTCTCAATATCACCATGCTTGTCCAGCGTCTCAAGATCATGTACCTGATTCCGCAACTCCGCCGCCAACTCATATTGACGCATATCCGATGCCGCTTGCATCTCACGCTTAAGACCAACTATCAACGACCGCTTGCCGCCCTCCAAAAATCGTATCAAACGCTGTATATTCTTACGATAATCAGCAGACGTAATACGAAAATTACACGCTCCGGAACATTGATTTATCGAATGCAAAATACAAGGTCTAAACCAACTAAAACGCTTATCATCAGGCTTAATGTCCAACGAACACGTCCTAAATTTGAATATCTTTTGCAAAACAATAACAGCACCGCGCAACCCGCTAGAATTCGTAAACGGACCAAATAAACGTACCCCATGATCCTTCGGTTCACGCGTTATCTCAACACGAGGATAAGACTCACGAGTCCTGATTTGTAAATACGGAAATGTCTTAGAATCCTTCAAATCACGGTTATACTTCGGCTGAATATCCTTGATCAAACGAGCCTCAAGCAACAACGCATCAACTTCACTCTCAGCCAAAATATAATCAATATCAACTATCTCCGGCAAAAATATCGATACACGCGGATCATCCAACGCACTCTTTTGAAAATACGAACCGGCACGATTACGCAGGTCTTTTGCTTTGCCGATATAGATCACCCGTTGAGCCGAGTCTTTCATAAGATATACACCCGGCGAATGCGGAAATTGACGCACCTTCTCAGACGCAACAGAAACAACTCCACCAACATCATCCACAATATCGTCACCAGATAAATTCGACACAAAATGATCTTCCAATAAATCTGTTTTGACACATTAAACTACAACAAAATTCTCAAAACATTCATGCAGCTTTTTCAAAAAATAATCCAAACGTCCATTAACTT
>JAISQS010000724.1 GCA_031274045.1 Planctomycetaceae bacterium
TGATACGTTCTGCCCGCAACTCCGGTAAAATAACCGTTTTCGCGCAGATATTCGGGAAACGTTTTAACGTTTACGGGAAATGCCGCGCTAAAACGTGACATTCCTATTCCG
This sequence comes from Planctomycetaceae bacterium, assembly GCA_031274045.1. Lineage (GTDB taxonomy): Bacteria > Planctomycetota > Planctomycetia > Pirellulales > Thermoguttaceae > WRKP01. The sequence goes on from JAISQS010000724.1 coordinate 112, forward strand.
ACCGGCGAGCGGCTGGCAAAAATCCCCGCACGTGACGGGACACATTGCGGACAACTGACGTAAGCCCGCCGAAAGAGAATTCCTTCAGACGCAAACTTGTCCAGATTCGGCGTTACCGCATTGAGATCGCCATAGCAACCAACAAACGGCGCACTGTGATCATCTGAAAGAACAACAAGTATATTCGGTCGTTCTTTTGCCGGTACTTCATCAGCAATAACCAATACTGAAAATAATACCGATACAATAATAAAGCACAATAATTTTCGCATCGTTTTTTCCTTATTAAAAAGTTTTGAAACTGCCTTTCAACTCACCCGACGGGTTTTATTAAACCTTGTTATACCACACAAGTCACGTTAGCGACGGGGGCTTGCCCCCGAAGTGAACAGTTATTGGTTGTTTCGGATTTTATCAACACACCGTATCAATACCCTTTCAGGGTCTGATAAATCGGAGATTTTGTTTCAAATATAAATCTCACACAAATAAATAACCGGAACAATTATTTTCGGACACAAACATGTGTTGTCTTGTCGGGGGCAAGCCCCCGTCGCTAACGTTACGCGAATGTGATGTTATGCTGCGCCTGCGCGGATTTGTTTGCTGCTCAATAAATGAATCGCTGCGGATAAGCTGTTGACTGTCTCTTCAAAGTTGCCGGTTTGTGCAATTACGGCGAGATTTTCTTTGAGCTGTTCTTCAAGTTTGACCAATTGACAACTCGTATTGATGATGTTTTGAATTGTGTCTGCCTGACGTGCGATGCCAGATTGGAGCAATGTCATTGCGGCGATGTTTTGTTGCATTGTTTCGGATATTTTTTTGGCGGATTCGTTTGACGCGGATAAAATTTCATCACTCGATTCGGCAATCTTGCGGGCGTGCAAAGCGATATTTTCCGAGAGTGCATCCGATAAAGATTTCTTCAAAATATCCGCGTTCTGCTCGGTCAATTTGCTAAACCGCTGGTTCGCGGCTGACATGCTTTGTTCCCATATTTTTGTCTGCCTCAATGTCAATTGCTCAATTGAGTCAAGCAATGTCTCCAATATCCGCCTGAAGATGGTAATTTGTCCGCTTCCGACCGAATCGTTTACCAATTCGAATCGACCTCTAATTTCGTTGTTGACTGCGAAATCGACTTCGCGTAATAAATTGCTTTCGCTTCGGTATACGAGAAATTGTACGAAATATAACAACAGGTCAAGCGCGATTGCGAGTGCGGTTGTATCAAATGCGACGGCGAGACCTGCTGATAGGATTTTGCTTGATTCTTGGATTGCGTTCAAGTCGAGGTTTCCGAGCGCGATTGTGATGCCGACAACAGTCCCAAGAAAACCGACCATCGGAATCGCCCACAACACCAACCGAACAAGCCCATAACCCGCATCCGCACGCGCCGCTTCCTCCTCCGCAAGATACCGTATCTCATTGTCAAGCTCGCTCGTCGAACCGTCGCGGCTTATGTATTCAAGGATCAAACGAAGACGTTGAGAACGAAGCGTTACGCCGTATTTTTGTTCGTAAGCGTCGATTTGGGCAAGATAATTACCAACATCGTCAATAGTCGACTTACGCGAATCCCTCTTGTCCAACAACGCACCCTTCTGCAACTTACTACGCTCAATCTGCACCTGAATAAACTTCAAAAGCATCGCCGACAATCCGGCAAAAAACATAATCGCCGTATAATACTCAATCGGATGTGACGCAAAATAACGAACTATCAATGCATTATTGATTAAGCCGTTGTGTATTGCCGTATAAAAACAAAGACTAACAATACCGCCCCAAAAAATCGGCGACATTATCACTCGACTAAAAAATGATTCGGCTCGTTTCACTATCCACTCCTAAAAATTTTCCGCAATCGTTCTTGAACACAATATAAATTAAAACCCAACACCAAACCAACACCACATAAACTCCAATTTTCCCCACCCAAAACAACACAACACCAATCCACAATCACAACGGACATAATCGACATTAAAACCGGAAAAATCCATAAAATCGTTAAATTTTCACAGAATAAAAGCAAAATAAAGTTTTTGTGTAGTTTTTATTTTGCGACTGCCTGTTGCGTTGGCGATAAGCCGACAACGGGATCGTGAGACGTGTTAGTATGTAGGGGCGAGGCTTGTTACACCACATAAGTTTTTTTAAGAATACGAACCATACGAAAAATACAAAATAAACGAAAAGAGTTGATGGTAAAATTTCGTTTGTTTCGCCTATTTTGTTTATTCCGTATTATCTAAAAAAATAAGATATCGAAAGATGTGTGGTATAACGAGGGCGTAATCTGGCGGTTGTGCTTCGCTACACCGCCGGTTATGCATGATGCCATCGCTGGCGCGACTAAAATATAGGATAGCAAAATTTCGTAATATTTCGTATCTTTCGCTTGTTCCGTATCTCAAAAAAAATATTTCTATTCCGCGTTTTCCGTACTTCCGCGCTTTCCGCGTTAAAAAAAATTCTCAAAAAAAAAGTAATATATTAGCGAAATATCTTCTATCTGCGAATATCCTTAAAATCTGCGTTATCTGCGTGCTAAAAAAAT
>JAISQS010000430.1 GCA_031274045.1 Planctomycetaceae bacterium
CTAAAAACTTCCATTATTGTTGATATTATTGGGGCGTTGCCCCGAGTGGTGTTCGTGAATCTTTTTCGTAGGGCGTTGCCCTACGCTATGAGCTTGTTGCCCTTTCAGGGCGTTGATACTGCGAATAAAAGACACAATGTAACACCCCCACAAAATCCGAAATAATCAGTAAATTTGAAACATTAAAAAATTAAAAAAATAAATATAACGCATTATAGATTTCGCCGATGCCGATACAAAAAAGCCATTATGTTTTGTTGTTGCGGGCGTGGGTGAAATCTAAAATTGCAATCAGTTTAAAATTGAGTTGATATGAAACTAGCATATTTTGATTGTCGGTCTGGCATTAGCGGTGATATGACGCTTGGTGCGGTAATTGATCTTGGCGTGCCGTTATCTTTTTTGAATTCATCTGTTCGTTCAATGTTGCCGTTGGTGAGTATTGATGTTGAGCAGGTGAATCGTCATGGTTTTCGTGCTACTTTGGCAAAAGTATCGGTGCCGGAGGAGGATGTTCATCGTCATCTTTCTGACATATTGGAGTTGATTGATCGTTCTTCGATTAGTTCGTCGAGCAAGGAACATGCGTCTGGTATTTTTCATTTGTTGGCGGAGGCGGAGTCGGTTGTTCATGGAATTGATGTTGAGGCGGTTCATTTTCATGAGGTTGGCGCGGCGGATTCGATTGTTGATGTTGTTGGTGCGGTTGTTGGTTTGGAGTATTTGGGAGTTGAGCATATTCGTTGTTCTAAGGTGCCGACGGGTTGTGGTACGATTCGGATTGCGCATGGAGTCTGTTCTGTTCCGGCACCGGCAACAGTTGAGTTATTACGCGGGATTCCAATTGAAGCGTCTGAAGTGCCGTTTGAATTAACAACACCAACCGGCGCAGCGATCTTGAAATACTACGTTCAACAATTCGGTGCTTTGCCCTCAATGACAATAGAGACAGTCGGAATCGGAGCAGGCAGCCGCGATTTGCAAGAACAGGCAAATATTTTACGTGTACTAGTCGGCGAGCTAGATGATGATAAGCCAAATTTACTCTCGGCAACAGAACAAATACCGAATCGTTTACGTGAACCTTGCGGGATACATCACGATCACGCGGGACATCATCACGGCGTTCAAACCGACATATTCTCAACACCAAAACCGAAAGCAGTCACAACAGAAACGGTGTGGGTTTTGGAGACAAACATAGATGATTCGAGCGGCGAGATTGTTGGGCATTGTATTGATCGTCTTTGGAAAGCGTCGCCGTTGGATGTTTGGACAACAGGCGTGCAAATGAAAAAGCAACGCCCCGGTATAATGCTTTCGGTTTTGTGCCGATGTGATCAAATAAGCGAGCTTGAGAATATACTTTTCATGGAGACGACAACAATAGGTATAAGGCGTTGGTCGGTTGAGCGGACGATATTGCGTCGTGAGCCGTGTCAATTGAAAACGCCGTGGGGGTATATTGATGCGAAGCGTTTAACTTTGCCCGACGGAACAGAAAAAACATCGCCCGAATTTGAATCCGCAAAAAAACTAGCAATAGAAAAAGGCATATCCGTAAGAGAAATTTTGTCAAGCAGCCAAACAAGCGAATAACAAAATACAAGCATAACGCCTTCGTTGCGCGACCGGTGAAAAACCAAATTAAAGTGCAACGTATATCACAAATCAAAAAAACCTTTGCCCAAAAATTACTATGTCACGTTATTTTAATGTTGCTGGTCCTTGTTCATCGGAAGAGCATTACATGTTGGATGCGATTGGTCGTCTTGATGATGTTTTGCCGTTGATCGAGCAAAAAAAATATTTCATCATTCACGCCGCGAGGCAAAGCGGCAAAACTACATTTCTGCTCGAAGTAGAACAAAAACTCAATCAAAGCGGCAAATACTACGCTTTGTACTGCTCTTTGGAAAACATTCAAGGTATTGATGATGCAGACACAGGGATTCCGCGCATTGTCGGTAATTTATCTTTTGCGTTGCGATCAAGTACAATTCCGCACAGTGAACAATTTGCAATTGACACAGGTGCGGATAAGAATATGCCGATGTTGTATAAGGTGTTGTCTGACTTTTGTTCGTTGTTGGACAAGCCTCTTGTTCTGTTTTTTGACGAAGCCGACTGTTTAAGCGGCGGAACTATGATTTCGTTTCTACGGCAATTACGCAACGGATTCGTAACGAGAAACAAGTTACCATTTATTCATTCTTTGGCGTTGGTTGGTATGCTTAATATCAACGAATACAAAATGCATTATCGTTCCGACAGTGAGTCGCTCGGAACCGCCAGTCCATTTAATGTTATTTCAGAATCTTTGACATTGAAAAATTTTTCCAAAGAAGAGATCGACAAACTTTATGCTCAACACACCGCCGACACCGGACAACAATTCGATCCCGACGCTGTCGAATTAGCTTGGCAACAGACTCAAGGACAACCTTGGTTGGTCAATGCAATTGCCCGTGAAGCTGTCGAGAAAATATTCAAATCAGATTATTCGCAAGTAGTCACATCCGAAATAATCGAGCAAGCGATCCAGAATATAATTTTGCGTCGTGATACGCATATTGAGAGTCTTATGGCGCGATTGAAAGAGAAGCGTATACGTGACATTCTTCAGGCGATAATTTTGGGGGCGGATGATGAGATTGATCGTTTTGCGGATGATTTTCGGTTTACGCGTGATTTGGGACTCATTCGTGAAGATGATGGTGTGATCAAATTTGCAAATCAGATTTACGAGGATGTGATTGTTCGTACTTTAAATTTCAATACACAAATCAAACTCCAAAATAATTCAACCTACCAACCTCTACGTTATATAAACGACGGACAGATTGATATGAATCAATTGTTGATTGATTTTCAGGAGTTTTGGCGGATGAATGGTGAAATTTGGCAAGAGAAGTATGAATAC
>JAISQS010000494.1 GCA_031274045.1 Planctomycetaceae bacterium
GGCGTTGCCCTACGCTATGATATTTTGCCCTTTCAGGGCGTTGATACATTGCATTGATACAGCGCTTGATAAAAGGCACGATGTAAAAGCCCCACAAAAAACGAAATAATCAGAAAAATTTCGTTTAAATTTACAAATTTACTGACAGCAGCATTCAAATTGACTCAACATTAACCACCCATTCAACCCCCAAACAATATTGACAACCCATTATGAAACCAGCCGATTCTCTACTCATTGAAGATGATGATTTACGCGCAATCGTAATGATGTTTGTTGACGAAATGCCGGAGCGAGCTGCGCGGTTTCGTCTCTTGCTCGATTCGGATGATTTGACTGAATTGATGCGTTTTTCCCATCAATTCAAAGGCTCTGCCGGAAGTTACGGATTTGCTGAAATCAGTCAAACCGCCGCAGATATTGAAGCCGCTGTCAAAGACAACAAACCCATCGACCAAATAAAACAACTCACAGAAAAAATAATCAAACAATGCAATTCGTTCTCAAAAAATGAGTGACATTCGCATCAGACCCAATTATCGTTTCAATAATTTTCGATTGAGCCGGATTCCACCAAAGACAGCCGACAGCTTGTTTTTTTAGAGAATTACGAAACAGACAAAATATACGAAACAAGCGAAATTTTGCTATCAACTCTTTTCGTTCATTTTGTATTTTTCGCATGTTTCGTATTCTCAAAAAATTCTGCGGTATGACGACGCAGCGCAGCGAATCACTTGCTCACGCCGCATTAGCGCAACGAATAATTTTGGCACTATCATTTCTGTTGGTTTTGTTTTCGCGGTGAGGTGTTATTCATATTGTAGTAGGGATACGATGTTTTGAGTTTTTACTTTTGCTCGCCCGTTTAGTGAGGTGAGTTCTATTACAAAAGCCGCGCCGGCAGTTTGACCGCCGTTCTCTTCAACAAGCGTCCTACACGCCTCAACCGTACCGCCCGTCGCGAGCAGATCATCCACCAACAGCACACGACCGCCGCCGCGCAACGCATCAATATCCATCTGCACCGTATTTGTGCCGTACTCTAAATCATAAGATTTTGATACCGTCTTGCAAGGCAATTTGCCCGGCTTACGAATCGGAATCAAACCGACATTCAACGCAGCCGCAAGCGGCGCAGCAAAAATAAAGCCGCGAGATTCCGGCGCAACTATCGAATCAAAAGGCTTAAACTGCTCCACCGCAGATGCCAATCGATTTATCGTTTCATTAAATATGTCACCTCTGCGAATCAGAGTTGTGATGTCGTAAAAGAGGATACCGGGTATCGGAAAATCCTGAATCTTTCTAACGTGGTCGTCAAGATTGATCATTTTGAATTGTGTAATGTGTTAAAGGTTAAAGTTGTGCAGTTTGCATTTGAGATCGCTGATTGCAATACGCTTGCAATATGTCGAAACAGGCTTGGTGTCAAAAAAAATAAGCCTGCGGCAACTAATATTTCTCATTAAGCAAACCGGCAAAAAAGTAAAATACATTCTCAGCAAATCAGTGATGGTCGCGTAATTATACGTATACTTCCTAAAATTTGAATAACAGACAAACAAACTAAATACGCAAAATACGCGAAATTCATTCACGCAACAAAAATTGTGACGATTGGAATCCTGATTCTTTGTGCCTTCGTGCGCAACAATCCTAAAAAAAGATTGCGCACAAATGCACAACAAACACAAAGAAGAAGGAATTTTTGTATTTGTGTTTGTTTTATTTTTTGGTTCGTTGTCGATTGTGTGAATGTCGAAAGATATAGAAGAATTTCGTTGCGCGGCGTGGATTGGTGTGGTGTGAGTTGGCTGGGATCTGGAGCGTTATCGATTGCGATTGTGATGGGAATTTTCAAGTGTAAAAAGTATATTAAACGACGCTAATTCATATCGTAAACTTCTTCTTTGGATATGCCCAAATCGGAGCGGAGTTCGTCTTTTAATTGGTTAGTTTTTTCTACCCATTCGGAAAGTTTGTCCTTGTAATTTCTAACTGAATCATACGGAGGATCCTCAATGTACCGCTTTTCCACCATACAAATACGATGATAACTTTTAATATTTTCACGAATCGACTTGTCAAGATTTTGATCAGAAGTAATTTTTGATAACTCCCTTTCCGTGTCCTCAAGGAAAACATATTTTATTTTTTCCATCTCTTTCTCAACTTTTGTTTTGACATTGTTGATGCCGTCTCTTGCGGATTTACCTCTTTCGTCGGCTTCTTCCATTGCGTTTATGTACGTCAACATACACAAGTGATGGCGAAAATTGGCATGGCTCATTAGTATTGTCGCAACTCTTGCACGATGCAATGAATTATTTTTATCTTTTTCCCTGTCCGTGATGCCAGCAATCATATCAATTGACCTCAACATATTCGTACTCGGTATGCAAAAAGCAATCCCCTCCGTCCCTTTTTCTGTCCGCGCTTTTAACGTTGCAACACCGATAACTTTGCCCGTTAAATCAATTACAGGACCGCCGGAGTTGCCCGCGTTGATCGACATGCTCAACTGATAGAACGAATGATTATTTATCAAAGTCTGCGAACTCAATAAACCCTCACTCACCGCAACCTCCATTACATTGTCGCCGATTCCGGGATTACCTATCGCCACAACCTTTTGACCACGCTTGAATTCATGCTCACTCACGACAGACATCGCCGGTAACTTTGTGTCAACTTGCAGAAACGCCAAGTCTAAATCCGGGTCTTTGTAAAGTAATTTTGGAACGAGCGGCACTCTGTTAGACGCAGTATCAGCCGACGGAAAATGAACCGTCACCAACTCCAAAAATTCACCATCAATAACATGTTTGTTCGTCACCAATATTCCGGGTCGAACAAGAAAACCAGTCCCATGTCCGCCACGCCCCCTAATTATCGCCACCGACAACTCCGCTTTCGCAAGAATATTCTCAATACCAGACTCCATAACTTTCGATTGACCCGCTTGCTCATTACCACTGCCGCCGTTGCCATTACCGTCAATCAAAAACATCACTCCAACAATTATCCCTGCAACCAACACAACCAAACCTACACACGCACCAATTGTAATCAACAACCTAAACCAACCTTTTTGCGAATCAGTTGACTCAAAAAATTTATCAAACGGAGCAACTCCCCTGATCTCATTGGCGTTTTGTCCTTGTTGCCAAACAATAGATTCGGCGTGCAACGTACCCGCCTGAATCATTTTTTCAATAGCCAGTTGCGTCACCGGTCCGAAACCTTCGTTGCCATTTATGCTGTAAAACCAGAGTGGTTGTTCGTGATATTGCGCGGAATAAGCGGGGATTTTTGTATCGTTATTCTGTTCTTGAGTCTGTGCTTGATATGCGGTCGATGTCGGCGCAGGCTGGCGAATCGGCACAGGTTTCGGAAACAAAAACTCAAGCCGATCCGCCGAAAACCAATCAATCTTGTTCTCTGAAACATTACTCGCACGGCTAAGTTTTCCTTTGACCTGCATCTCTTTGAGTTGCGCGTCGTCAAAAGGACCGAATGTCTTTCCGCGAATTTGAATGTAATATGGCATGTAAATATTTTTGGGTTAATGAAAATTTTTTTGGCTCTTTCGCTTTTATTGTGTTGGCAAATTAACGTGAATAATAAAAGAGTTTTTTAAAACTGACTCGTAACGGGTAACCAATTTCCCCACCCTTAATAACAACAAAAACCACAACCACACGCCCCTATCCCTTATTGTTTGAGTCGCGGCATAATAGTAAGTTTTATCCGAAACGAATAAGGGGATAAGGGCGCGTAGCGGGGGGTTCGTTGTTACTAAGGGGGTGGGGAAATTGGTTACCTGTCACGGATTGGTTGCGTTAAAACTCTTTTATTACATTATGTTAATGTGCCAACACAAAAATATAAAAGAGTTTTTATTGTTTGACAAAAATCGGCAGGCATTGGATGTAAGAAGTTTGGTTTGTGTTTATTTGAATTGTTGATTGTGCAATGTTACCAATCTTGATGGGCAAAACAGTATTAACGGCTGGTTGCGATCTGAGAATATAAACATCGCCGGCTTCGGGGATTTGTTGTGATTTTGTGAGGCAACTCCATTCGCCTTCTTTGTTCACCAGGATTCCGATCCATTTGAGGTTTGGCGGAGTATTTTTGAGAGAGTCTCTGAAACTCGAATGTTCCTTTTTCACTTTCTCCGCAAGCGACTTTATGTCAGGTATTCTTCTCAACGCTGTCGCGGCTAGATTGCGTTGCGGTATTGTATTTCTTGAGCTAACATCCATCCAATTTGTATTGACCACATCAACATCACTCGACGTAACTATCTCATGGCATCGTTTGAATTGAGCTGCGAAAATCGGATCAGAGGCGGACATGTCGGTTATAAACGAATCCAATAAAGCACATTTAAGTATCGGATCGAGTCCGTTTGTATTCGTGATTTCTTGCATGAGATCGCATACAACTTCGGCTGCGTTGTTGTTAATATTGTCGAGCTTTTTCAACGCCTCAACAGAAAATTGATATTGGTTGACGGATAGTTCGCGGCTTTTATTTAAGTCGTCTTCTGTGACCAACACGTTCTTTTGATCGGAACGGAAACTTGTAATGTATGCGTAGCTTTCGCCTGATTTTTCAGGTTTTTTGGTCAAATAGTACCATCGTTGATCGCTGTCAACATACGGAAACACTTCTCTTTGCAATAAGATTTTTAGGAGTTGTTCTGTTGTTTTGAAGTTGTTGTGTGTGTGCGGTTTTATTTCTGATAATTTTTTTAATTCGGCTTCTTTGTCGGCGAGTTGCAATGACGAACCGGAAATTTTGGACAATAAATTTTTTAATATTTTCAACATATCCGGCACTCTTGATTTTAACTTGTCAATATCATCCAAATATTCCGCATACGTTTCCGCCAGTTCATTGAGATCGGCGACAACTCCCTTAACCGCGTCAAATTCAGCCGCAACCTCACCGGCATCCGAAGCCGCTTGATGATCAGCATGACGCGACACAAAAGCCTCCAATGTAGATTTATACGAAGCCCAATTTATTGACGCGAGCATTTTTTGGAAAGCGTCGTTTTGTTCCGCTTCTTTATCAACTTTCAATTTGTATTGATTGATTGCGGCTAGGAAAATTTTTAGTTCATCTTTCATTTGTTGGGAGATGTCGTCGTGTTGTTGCAGTATTCTGATTTTTGCTATTACTTCTTCAAGTTGTATACGTTTTTCGTTTGCTGATATTGTGTCGTTTTTGCGCAACGAATTAAATTTATCTTTTGCTTGTCTGATTTCGGCGTGATATTTTGAGTCGAATTCTTGCAGCAATGTTTGATGTATTTTCGTAAACTTTTCTTGTAATTCGGTGATGCGATTTTTTTCTTTTTGTGTTCGTGCGATATTTTCTGCTTGTTTTATTGTTGTTTGGATTTCTTCTAATTTTATTTTGTCAAATTTTTCTTGGGAGTTTAGATCGTTCTCAATTTGCTTTTGATAACGGTCAAAATCGTCTGCCCGTTTCTTGTCAACTTCGTGCAGTTGTTGCAGCCGTTTTACGGCAAGTGCGATTTGCTCTTCTTTCAATAAACTCTTTTTGGATTCGATTTGTTGGATTGCGTTAGGTATTTCATCTAACAGTTTTTCGTCTTCAATTTTTTGCAAATTCGCCAATGTTTCTTGGATGCGTTTCTCGTAATTTTGCAGACTCCATCCCCATGCAAACAGACTTCCAAAGAACACGCAGACGCATAATATTGTAGCCGCGATAATTCTTACTATAAATTTTTGGCGTTGTTCGTGCGATAGAATTGTTGATCTGTAAAGCTCTTCCAAATCGGCAGGAATCTCAATTTCTGATTGCCTCGCAACATTGGTCAAAGCGTCGTAAAGATGTTTTAAAACCGGCACAAGACTCTCCGCCTCAATAGCCTTCTCCAACTCCGCCGCGCAACGATTAAACACTCCTTGATATTCGTTGCGTTTTTGCGTTTCACTGAGCCATGTGATTGCCGGACGAATTGTGTGTTGAATCAGCAGCGGCATTGACATTGAGTTATTTGACAGAATTGATTGCATTGATTTATAGATTCCAACCGCGTCGGGATAAGAAGATATTGCGTAATATTTCATTAGCGAATCCGCGTAATTTTGCAAGACTGCCGCGCAAAGTTTCTGCCGCAATAACGACGGCGGAGGTATAATCCAATCAGAAGAACTCAATTCAGCATAAAGATTACTGATCTTTGCTTTATTTTGAGATTCGATTGCGTTTTGAACGTCATTTTCGAGTTGTTTTATTCGTGCCTTCTCAAATTTTTCTTGATCTTCTTGCCAAAATAAATTTTCGGGATCCGCTTTCGCAATCGCTCTTATTACCGACAAACGCTCGCTAATCGGCGAACCATTCAGCGCATACAAACGATGCCATCGCAACAACGGCTCAAGCGGCGATATCTTAAAATAAGCATCATTCAACTCCTTCGATTGCTCAACCTGAAGGAACGGAGGAACACCAAAACCAAGCGTCGATACAATATCAATCCACGCGTCCCGCTCTGCAAAATCAAGAGAAGTAATCATCTCCGGCAGGTTCGGTTTCATCTCCGACAAACGTATACATTCGGCAGTATTTCCGCTGCGAAGATGTTGGATACATTGTGTCATCCGGCGGTTGAATTCTGCACACGCATCGGCATAATCGCGCGCATATTGACGTATCTGATCCGGCGGAACCGAATCAGGTTGTAGCATTGTCGTCTTAATATTTTCTACCAATATTTGGATATTACTTATCATTTTGCGTTACGTCAATTTTAAATTACAACTTTTGCGAATGCCGTAAGCTGACTGAACTTAATCAAAACTTACTCGCTCAAAAAATGTTAATTTGTCATTCGCGTTATAGGGTTGGTAAAAATTTCCTGATTATTTCGGATTTTGTGGGGAGGGTACATTGTATCTTTTATTCGCTGTATCAACGCCCTGAAAGGGCAACAAGCTCATAGCGTAGGGCAACGCCCTTGTTATACCACACATCTTTTCTGGACTATCATTTATTTTTACGTTGATACCATGTATCGTTGTACTTGCGTGTTCGGTTTGGATTGGAACAACACCGGA
>JAISQS010000572.1 GCA_031274045.1 Planctomycetaceae bacterium
CTTTCTCCTGTAATGTTATGGATAATTTGTTCTAATTTATCTTGATGATTTTTCAAGTGCTTGGCACTACTTGCCAAATAAACACAGATCAATCGAATCAAGTAACGATATTTGGGAACCTCCGAATACGGTCTCAACGCTTCAAAAACCTCCTCTGCTTTAATGCCAATCTCTCGACTGAATATCTCTTTCATAATTTTCAGGACGGCTTTCAACTCAGGAACATTCGGGTCACTTGGAATATCTGATTCATCTAATTTGCTCAAGTCAAAAAGAATTGCCTTCATATTAGGAACAAATTCATCAATCATCGGCAAATCATAAAATAACTTCCTCAACTCCGTACTAGCCGTAAACGGCGTTTCTCCATGATGAATAATAATTACAATCACTGGAGGCAACCGATAGGATTTGTCGACAAGTCCGGCATCTTTAGCCTGCTTGAACGTACGTTCGCAAATCCGAACGGAATAACAGAACGATTGAAATATCGTCCAAAAATCATCGAAACTTTTGTGCTCCAAAACCACAAAAAAATCAATACACGCTTGCGAATCACGAATAGGAACACGATAAACAACATCCGCCCGCGTCTCCTTGAACATCACGTCAAAAAGATTCTTAGACTCAATAGACATATTGTCAATATCAAGATAAGAAACAAGCTCTGGAGGTAATACACTACGCAAAAAAGCTTGTGCAAACGCCAGCACCTCAAACGTCAATTCAAAAAACATCGAATGCTGAAGCGGCTTTCTGCCTATCGGTTCCACTACCTCCGAAAATATCTTTTTACTCATATCTGTTACATCGTCAAAATTTCAAGTCAGTTAAAGATTGTCAATTGAAATTAAATCATGTATGTTGTCCCTTTCGTTTATGCCAGTAGGATAGCAAAATAATGAGTGTTTGCAAGTATTGTCAATAATTTTTGTTGTAGTATAGTTTGGTTGATGTGTGGTCTGTTAGAATGATCGCCTCGTTTGTGTTTGGCTATCGGATAGCTTTTCGTTTTTGTTTGAAGATATTTTCGATCTTCAACTCACAACCTTTAACCTTTAGGAGATTCTTGTATGAGAATTTTTTGTTTTGGGCAATCGGTAAGCAGTGTGTGGTTCAAAAAATGTTTTTCTGTTATTTTATTTGTTTGTTGTTTCGTTTTTGGGGCGTTTTCGTTTGCGGAGACGTTGACGTTGGATGCGGGTTTTCGTTCGCCGCCGGATTCGGCAAAACTTTGGGCTTATTGGTGGTGGCTCAATGGTAATGTTGACAAGGAATCGATCTCAAAAGACCTATCTGAAATGCGTAAGAAGGGTTTTGGCGGAGTGATTCTTTGCGATGCAGACGGTTCGGGGCAAGACGGAAACTCCCGAACGAAAACGGGGGCAACATACAACAGTACCCAATGGCGCGAGTTATACAAACACGCTTTGCAAGAAGCCGCAAAAAACAACATATCCATAAGCTTGAATATCCAAAGCGGATGGAATCTCGGCGGTCCAACCGTTACTCCGCAACACGCAACAAAACACCTCACATGGTCGGAAACCACAACAAATAAAACCCAACCCAAAATCATATTGCCGCAACCAAAATCAAGGAATGGTTATTATCGTGATATTGCTGTTGTTGCTATGCCGTTGAAAGTTGATAGCGGGGCAAAGAATGATAATCCGGCAATCCTAACAGCAAGCTCCTCCCAAGATAAGTATCCGCCAAAAAACGCTGCCGACAACAACTCGGAAACATACTGGGTTTCAGAAGGGACGACACCAAGTAACCTGCACACTTTGAATCCGCCTGAAAAACTCGCTTTTGCCTTCAATAAGGAAATCACCATTACGGGGATAACCATAGAGCCGAGACCGAACTACGGTCCGAAGACCGGACGTTTCTTTGTTTCGCATGACGGCGGAAAACGATATGACGCAATCGCAGAATTCAAAGCGGACAAAACCGGAAAAATTACCATAAACTTTGAATCAACAACTGCAAAAAACTTTCTCCTCATGATCCACGAAGCCCATGATCCTGCACATCCGAATCACCCAAGAAACGTACAAATCGCCGAAGTCTCTTTCCTCAACAAAAACAAACCGATTCCAATCTCTACCAATCACAAAAAAACGCCGTTGCAACTGTTAGGAATAAAATCTGCGTTCAATGAGTTTGGCGGTTCAGCACCGATTTGTGATGTTCTTGTTGCGGATGAGGCGGAGACTGGGGGCGATGTCGATGCGGATATAAATGATGTCAAAATTTTGTACGAGGCGGAGCAATTGAAAGATTACATTTCTCAGCCAAATAATGCGGTTTCGTTGCCGTCAATAAAGGATGATGGCGAGTGGGCGGTTATACGATTTGGTTATACGTATTCGGGTGCTGTCGTCAGTACGGCGAGTGGAAAGTGGCAAGGTCCGGTTATTGATTATTTGGATGCGAAGGCACTTGATATCTATTGGGATGAGAATGTTCAGCCGTTGATCAATGATGCTGATTCGCTTGCGGGCAAAACGTTGCGGTATTTGCATACGGACAGTTGGGAGTTGGGCGGTATCAATTGGACTCCGACGATGCGGGGAGAATTTCGCAAGCGGCGCGGGTATGATGTTGTTCCGTATCTTCCGATTATTGCGGGCAAGATATTGAGTAGCCGTGAATTTAGTAACAGGTTTCTTTTTGATTTCCGTAGGACGATTGGTGATCTTATTGCGGACAATCATTATGGGAGGATGAAGATCAAAGCACGTGAGTTTGGTATTGGTATTCATCCTGAATCCGGCGGTCCGCACGGTGCGCCGATTGACTCGTTGCAGTTGTTGGGGTTGAGTGATATTCCGATGTCGGAGTATTGGTCGTGGTCGCCTCGTCATCGTGTTGGTGATCGGAATAGATTTTTTGCAAAACAACCTGCTTCTGCCGCGCATACTTTTGGGAGGCGGTTGGCGGCTGCCGAAGGTTTCACAAATATCGGGATGCATTGGCAAGAATCTTTTGCCGAAAATTTAAAACCGGCTTTCGATCAAGCTACCTGTGAAGGCTGTAATTTACTTGTTTGGCACGCATTTACAGCGTCGCCAAAAACTGAAGGTTTACCCGGTCAAGAGTATTTTGCCGGAACGCATTTTAATCCGCAGCATACTTTGTGGAATTATTCAGAAGATTTTTTGACCTATATAAACAGAGTCCAATTCCTGATGCAGCAAGGTCACTATTGTGCGGATGTTGTCCAATACTACGGCGACAACGTACCGAATTTTACGCAAGGCGAATGGAATGATACGGCGAAATCGTTGCCGGATTATGCGTATGATGTTGCTTCGACGGAGGCTGTTTTATCGATGAAAGTGAAGAATGGTCGGATATTTTTGCCGGATGGAACGAATTATAAAATTCTCGTTTTGCCGAATGTATCGGGGATAAATTTGAGGGTTTTGGTGATGATTGATCAACTTGTGGGCAATGGAGCTACGGTTATAGGTCAAAAGCCGCGTAGGATTTCCGGTTTGACTGATTATCCTGATTCGGATGTTATGGTCAAAAGGATTGTTGCGAATCTTTGGGGCAATGACAACGCGAGTCAAGGGAGTCGGCATGTTGGCAAGGGGCGTGTTGTTTGGGGCGTGACGGCGTTGGATTTCTTGCGTCATGAGGGGATGCTGGCGGATGTGAAGCGTTTGAAGGGTTCGTTGCCGGATGAAAAACATCGAATCAAATGGATTCATCGGACGTTGTGTGATGAGCCGATTTTTGGCGGGGCGATTGCTGACTTGCCGCCAACGAAATCGAGCGGAACGCATGTTGTGCCGCCGGAAAGTTTTTTTGACGAATCGAAGCGGACTGAGATTTATTTTCTTGCAAATCTGGTTGATCAGACGGACAAAACGGAGATCGCGTTTCGCGTCACAAAAAAGCAGCCGGAGATTTGGAATCCGCTGACCGGTGAAATCGCGGATGCCAAAGCATTTTATCAACGCGAGGGGAGGACAATTGTTCCGTTGGAGTTCGCGCCGAATGGGTCAATTTGTGTTATCTTCCGAAAGCCGATTGTAAACTCCGCCAAAGGAAACGAAGCCGACAACTCAATAAAATTTGACACGCCGCGAACGATTGAGGGAGCTTGGGTGGTATCGTTTATTCCGAAGTTGGGAGAATCTTTTGTGGTGCAATTTGACGAGTTGATTGATTGGTCAAAACATCCGAATGATGCAATAAAACATTTTGCGGGAGCGGCGATTTATAAGAAGGAGTTCGATTTCAAAAAGACGGAGCGGTCGGTTTATTTGGATTTGGGACGAGCGCGGGAAATGGTGCGAGTCAGGTTAAATGGTAAAGAGCTAGGGACATTGTGGGCAAAACCGTTTGTCCTTGATATCACTCAAGCAATCCGAGATGGTTCAAATCAATTGGAGCTGGAGGTTGTGAATCATTGGGCAAACCGCATAATCGGCGACGCAAAATTACCGGAATCAGAACGCAAAACCAAAACAAATATCCGCCAACTAAAAAGCGAAACCCCATTGCTAGAATCCGGTCTAATCGGTCCCGTACAAATTAAATGTTCCGCAAAATAATTAACATGAGAACAGAAGAACGTAGTATTAAGTTCTCTAATTGTTCTCGCATGATTTAGGTGATTTTTCACATGAAGGTAATGGAAGAATATTTTTAATGTAAAGTTTGTAAATATACTTTTTGCGCTTGATAATTCCCTTTTTTAAATGTCATCGTGAAAATTTGTATAACCAATATTGAGTCTCAACCAATCCGCAACTGGTTATCGATTCCCTCTCCCTTAGTAACACAATGTTCCCCCCAATTCACGCCCTTATCCCCTTA
>JAISQS010000614.1 GCA_031274045.1 Planctomycetaceae bacterium
TGATATTCCAAACCGTCACCCACCGGCGTAGCCGACAATTGCC
This sequence comes from Planctomycetaceae bacterium, assembly GCA_031274045.1. Lineage (GTDB taxonomy): Bacteria > Planctomycetota > Planctomycetia > Pirellulales > Thermoguttaceae > WRKP01. The sequence goes on from JAISQS010000614.1 coordinate 44, forward strand.
GCGAAGCGGCGCGGACTGGAACGCGGGCGTCCCGCCCTCGTTATACCACACAAGTTTTTTTGAGAATACAAAACATACGAAAAATACAAAATAAACGAAAAGAGTTGATGGGAAAATTTCGTTTGTTTCGCATATTTTGTTTATTCCGTATTCTCTAAAAAAATAAGATATCGAAAGATGTGTGGTATAGCAAGGCGTCCCGCCCGCCTCTGTGCATTAGGAAACCAAACGAGTTTGGAAGGAGCGTCAAGACGTGTTGGTGAACATTTGCCAACCCGTTTTGGAGTTCAGTTCCGACTTGTTTGGTTCTATTACGCACAGAGGCGGGCGGGACGCCCGCGTTCCAGTCCGTCGCCGCTTCGCGGCAAAATTATGTGATATAACAAGGGGGCAAGCCCCCTTCGCTAACGGTTGTTTTGTTTGAAAATTAGGTGGAAATGAGATTTTGGCGTGTTGGTGAACCGAAGTTTTTTCCGCCCCCTTTTGGCTTTTGCCCTTTCAGGGCGAGAGTTATTTGGGGCAATTTTTCACAGGGCGTTGCCCTGTGCTATGGGCTTGTTGCCCCGTTGGAGCGTAAAAAAATTCGCCGCAACGTAAGACAGTCAATATCGTTTGTCGCATAGTTATTAAGGTAAGTAAAGTTGAGCGTACATCGCGAATTGGTAAAGCGTGAGTTAGTTGGGGATCAATATCGGTAACAAAATTATGGAGATGGTGATGGCGAATGGGAATTTTCAAGTATAAAAAGTATATATTACAAATATTATTTGGAGGAGGGGAGAAGGATGTCTGATTTGAAAGTTGAAAAGATAACGATGGATGAGTTGCGCCGTCAATTTGATGGTGATGTTGAACGGTTTTCCAATGAGCAGACAGGTCAAACTAGTGCTGTTGATGCGCCTCTTGTATTGGAGTTGTTTGAGACGTTGATTTCTGGGATGTATCCTTCGGGTGGGCGGTTGCTTGATATTGGTTGTGGTGCCGGCAATTTTTCGTTGCGTATTGTCAGGAAGTTGCCGCAACTTCGGTTGACGTTACTTGACTTGAGTCGTCCGATGCTTGACAGGGCGGTGGAGCGGCTGACGGCGGAGGGATTTTGTGTTGAGCAGACGATTCAGGCGGATGTTGCTTGTGTGGAGTTGCCGGAGTCGCGGTTTGATGTAGTTGTTGCGGCGGCATCGCTTCATCATTTGCGAACACAAAAAGATTGGCAAAATGTTTTTGGTATGATTTATCGTTCGCTTGTGCCGGGTGGTTCTTTTTGGATGTCGGATTTGGTTCGGCATGAAAGTGTTTTGGTTGAGGCGTTGCAAAAAGAGCGTTATGCGAATTATTTGGTTGGGTTGCGTGATCGGGATTATCAGCAGCGTATTTTTGAGAGTATTGATCGTTCGGATACGCCGGAGACGTTGGCGTTTATAATTCGTTCGCTTGAGGCAACAGGATTTAGCCGTATTGATTTGATTCACAAAAATATGGTCTTTGCTTCACTCGCCGCAATAAAAGAATTCGACAATAAATAACCGAACGCCAAAAAACATAGACAACATAACATAGGCAACCGCTCGCAGATCGATCGGTCAGCGTTAATCCGACAGCGGGGGCGGGGGCAGAAAACGCATCGGCAAAACTAACACGCCAAACGTTTGGGCAATTTGGTATATCAACACGTTTTCCGCCCCTACTGTTTTCGTCTTGCTCCGCTCGCCGAAAACGCAACCGCCCAGCGGTCGGTTGCCCACCTTAACGATCCTCAACGCAAAAAAAACTTGTGTGGTATAACGAGGGGGGCAAGCCCACGTCGCTAACGAAACTTATGTGGTATAACGAGCCCCCAAATACACACAATCCGAAATAATCATAAAAATATAAAAGGTGTCTTGATTTTTATTTGTTCGATGATTCCGGTACGATGTCAATTACCAGAAAATCCGGTTTGCAGTTGAATCGCACGCGCGGTGCACGTCCTCTTTCCATTCCGGTACCTTTGCTGACAATTAGAATAGAACCGTTTGGCAAACGATGATCGCCGCTTGACCATCTCGTTGGCAAGCCTGCTGTCAAATTGAACAAAGCACCCCAAAACGGTATTTGAATTTGTCCGCCATGAGTATGTCCCGCAAGCGCAAGATGCACCTTTTGTTCCGCCAACGCAAAACGCGGCGAATGTCCCGCCATCAAGATAAATTGCTTCTTACTTTGCGGCAACCTGCGAGACGCGCCGGGATTATAAATTGCAAACCGCCGCTTTGAAAAAGAATGTTCCATCGACAACAAAACAACTCGTATCTCGCCAAGATTTAATCGACGCGTATGATTGATCACGTTTATATTCGTCCCCTCAAACGACAACGCCCAATCATACCAACGCGAATCCTCCTGATTCCCCTTAATCGCATAAACCCCAAGCGGCGCCTCCAACTTAACCTCCTTCAACAACGCATTAAATTCCCTAATCAACCTGTACTCAATCTCCATTGTCGGTGCTTGAACGTAGTCGCCGCCAAGAATGATCAAATCGGCATTTTGTTCTTTGAGCAACATCAATGTCCGCCGTTCATAATCTGTAAATTGATCACTTTGAATATCGGCAATAAACGCTACCCGCACAGGTTTCGTAACAAGATTTGTCCTATATTCGTAGCGTAAAATCTCAAGCCGCGTCGGTTCAACAAACAAAGCAATCACGCTAAAAGATAAAATCAAGAACGCTGTTACAAATAGTGATATTGGTTTCCAGATTTGGTGTAGCGTGGTGTTGCGGTGATGCGTTAGAAAAATCACGCCGGAACCGATCAGAAAACCGCTGCCATACCACGCCAATCCATGCGACGCATAATTGAAATGACCAAGACCTAAAAACACCGCAGAAAAACAACCAATCGCACACAAAAAAATAAATTGAAAAATCGATATGCCGCAATTACGCCAAACACGCAGCAACAACACTATCACCACCATAAACATCGAAATATTATAAAACCAAAAAAACATCATTTTTTTCTTGCTGATTTGATAAGCACAAAAACAGTGCCGTTGACAAACGGTCGTGTTGCACAAAGGGGGGATAGTAATTTTTAAATTTTTTCGGACAATACCAAACCATCAACACGATGTTGTCATATTAAAGTTTGTGTATTTGTAATATATCAGCGAAGTATCCATTGGTCGCACGTATAATTTGTATAATTTTTTTGTCAAAAACCAATAACGTAACGGAGGTATAGATGTCAATTCTACCAAGTAAATCAAATATAAATAATCGGGGCATTATTTTTTTGGGAGTGATGTTGTTTTGTGTGTTATCGATTTCTTATTACGCGGTGTTTGCTCAACCGACGTATATCGTGCCGGAACCGTACAAAGATTTAGACGACCGGATTAAACAATTTTTCGACGAAATAATCGCCAACCCGATCAACGTAACAACATTCGATTCAATCTTGCCGCCGCAAACGTCCGGCGGCGGAAGTTCAATTGATACATCGGTATCGGAGATGCGGACAAAATTGGATGATGTCAAAACACGTTTCGGCGGATTTAGAGATTACGAAAAAATTGACGCAAAACCTATCGGGAAAGATTTAGTAATCATACGTTATTTATTGAAGTGTGATTCGTATCCGATTGTTTGGACGTTTACTTTTTATCGGCATCCAAGTGTTGCCGCAAGCATCACAACAAGCACGCCAACAGCCGCACAATGGCAAACAATCGGTCTGAGATTTGATACGAATATTGACATTCTCATCTTGAAATAAATGATAGCCGAGATGATTCAATTTAACTCAACATCGATCTCGACTAATCGGCTTATTTGGCAGTGATCTTATGCGGCTGTGTTTTTATATTTTAAAAGTTTGGGCAAGAGAGAAATAATTATCTTGCTGGTTTTGATAAAACAAAAAAACTGTATGTATTATGGCGGGTATAGACACGACAATTGATGTTCTTTCGAGATCGAAAAACCGGACGGCGTATCGCGTTTTGGAGTCGGGTCTTGATTCGTCAAATGACGCGATTCGTCAATTGATTGGTAAGGCGTTGGTTTCTTTTCGCGGTGGTCGTGGGATTGCGGAATTGATACGTCGGTTTGATCCGTCTGATGCCGGAATTGTTTCTATTTTTCGTGACAATCGCGACAAGATAAACACCGGTCTGCGTGCCGCAATTGCAGGCAACGATGTCCAACTTGCCCGCAATGCGATGCAGATAGTTCTGACGTTGGATTTCTATGAAGTGACTCCGGTGTTGCTCACTATATATATGGATCAGGGAAACAAGACCGGCGACGACAAGGAGCTTGAGGAGGTGATATTGATTCTGCTTGAGCATCTTGCGGCGGCGGCTGAATTGCGGAAGAATCGGCGGCTGGTGATGAAGATGATTTTGCCGGAACTTTTTCGGCATCTTTGGGGGTGGTTGAAAAGTTATCGTGCGGGTGATCCGGACATAATTTTTCGGGTATTGATTTACTTCAATCAATTTTTACACGACGATTTCGAGATACTGCGCGACCATCTCACTAACACAAATTTATCAAGTTATGAGGGCTTGAATAAATTTATTTTGAGCGTAGTTGACATGCGTATTTTTGATGCGATCATGCAACAAATGAATGTGACTGAGCCGTATGCGTGGGCAATCACAGCTTTCAGTCAACGATGCGATGAACCATTCCTTTCGTTTGTTTTTGAGCATCTCAAAGAACCGATTTCGGACGCGCTGCGGACAAATCTTGCCGGTATAAAACGTCTCGAATGGGTTGCCGATGCCGCTAAATATATTCCGACGTGGAGCGAAAAATTGCAACTCGATTACACAAATATTATATACAAACTAAAAGTGCCAGCCGTCAATCTACCATCAATGTTACTTGAAGTATTCCGATTAGGAACCGGCGCGGCAAGAGTGGAAGCACTTGCCGGAATCGCAAAAATCGCAGGCGACCCCGTCGACCAACTAATATGGAAAGCAACAGAAGACCACGACACAAAAGTTCAAATCAAAGCACTCTATCTGTTAAGAGAACGAAACGTACCCAACGCTACTTTGAGAATTTTACAATTTGCAAATAACCCGAATAACGACATCCGAGAAACCGTACGAAAACTTATACCGGAAATTCGCCTGTCAAATTTTCTTGACATTTTTGAAACGATAAATGAAGAACAACGCCAAAAGAGATTCCAATTGATTCGCGCGTCTAATCCGCAAATTGTTGAGGAGTTGACGAATGTGTTGTTATTTGGTGAACCGATTATGAAGGCAAAAGGGCTGCTATGTGTTGAGTACGGTAATATGATCAATGCTTTGGAAGATGTTATTTGTGATGTTTTGATCAAAGGCGAAACGCCACCGTTAAGAATAAAAGCCGCACAACTACTAAAACAAGGAACACGCGCCATAAGCCGAAGCTCGCTAGTACAATCATTCCACCGCGACCCAAACCCCGATGTCCGCGAAACCGCCAAAAAAAGCCTAGAAAGCAGACCCCCAACATGGGGAAACCAAACACAAAAAAAATGAAAATATTGTAAATTGATATACTTTTTACACTTGAAAATTCCCATCACTATCGCAATCAAAATGATATTGTTACCGGCAATGAGTCTTTGCCAATTCGTGACTGGTGACCAACTTCCCCATCCCTTAATAACCAA
>JAISQS010000670.1 GCA_031274045.1 Planctomycetaceae bacterium
CCGAAAAATCGACTGCCGAACCAAACGTCCGCCAACGTGTTAATGATAGCATTGAAATAGGAGACGCAGCGCAAGATTTTTTCAATTTAATGACTTTGTACAAAAAATTTATTTTTATACATCCGTCATAACCGGAAAAATCAACACAAACCACAGAATATTTAAACGGCATAAATTCAAAAAAAAATGAATCTATTTCGCAAAAAGGAAAAGAATAGTTAAAGTCTTCTCAATTCAAGATGCTCGTAAAAGAAATTAATCCGCTTCTCAGATCAACATTGAATCAGGACAATTTAGATGACTATTTTTTTAAACGCGGAAATCGCGGAAAGGCAGAAAGAGCGGAAGCTCGTATTCCGCGTTTTCCGTATTTCCGCGTTTTCCGCAATAAAAATATTCAAAATGTAGACAAAGATGTCTTGCATTTTTTTTCAAGTTGGAATATCATTCGCGTCGGCTCGTTGTGTTGGCGGGTTTTAGTTGTGATGAGTTTTTATTTGTTCTTTTATGACAAATTTAACTCGTCTGTTTAGGTCTGTGATTTATCGTTGCAAAAAATGATTTGTGTTGTTTTGTTGTTCAAGATAATGACGAGTGATTTTTGATGACAATAAATTATTTAACATTTAGTTACATTTTTTTCAAAATGTACCAACAAAAATTTGGGAGAAAAGATCATGCAAAAGACAAATTCAGTTTCGGTTTTTAACAAAATTTCGCTTAATTTTAAGGGCGAAACTCAAAATGTTAAAATAGGCAGGGGGGGGGGGGGTACGTGATCAGAGTAGAATTTTTTGTGAGAATAAATTTTACATTTCTGATCGCTCTTCCAAAAAACATCTTCCGTTTTTTGGTTTTACTCTTGTTGAGCTTCTTGTGGTGATCGCGATTATTGGTGTATTGATTGCGATCCTTTTGCCCGCAGTTCAAGCCGCACGAGAATCCGCAAAACGAATGCAGTGTTCAAACAACCTGCGTCAGATCGGGATAGCCTGTCACAATTTCGTGGATACTTATGGAACATTGCCGCCGGGTTCAGATGAACGGGCAACAACGAACCACAATTACAGCGCGTTCTATTTTATGTTGGCGTATATGGAGCAGGAAGCTCTCTACAACAACATTAACGCCAATTACGAAACTCAAAATTGTTACGATAATGCCGCTTGCCGCGTTTCAATAAAACAGTTTCTTTGTCCTTCGGAAAAGAATTACAATGAACCGGTTGACGGCGGTTGGGTTGTGTCAAACTACGTGGTTAGTACGGGTGATTATTGTTGCTACGAAACTTACAATGCGACTTGGGCAACCGAGTCAAGTTTTTCACGCGGCGCATTTCAACCGAACAAAAAAACAGCACTGAGTGCTATCACTGACGGAACATCAAATACATTGTTAGCAAGCGAACGTTGTGTTGGAATACCTCCGAGCAGCGTCAAAGGCGGCATACCGGAATCTTGCAGTACAGTATTCCCAAACAGCAATTACAATGCTTGCGAAACAGCAGGTTTTAATCCCTCAAAAGCCTCTGACCGATATGACGCAACAAACAGGGTGTACACGGGCAAATGCTACGGTAAAACCGGCGGATCAGAAAGTCTTCTGGTAATGGGCAGATGGTATCACAGTGCCGATATATTCACACGAATGAATACGATTTTACCGCCGAACTCATTGAGTGCTTCATCAGGTAGCAACTCAATAGTCCCGATGATTCTTCCACCGAGCAGTTTTCATACGGGCGGTGTTAATGTTGTTCGTTGTGACGGGTCGGGTGGATTTGTTTCTGATTCGGTTAATGCCGGAACGGGAACGGGATTATGTAAACGTGCAGGTCAATCGGAGTTTGGCGTTTGGGGAGCATTTGGTTCCCGTGACGGCGGAGAATCGGGAGGCTTGTAATCTTTGTGAATGTCGTATAAAAGAGAATGCGGAGCAACACGATCATTTGGTTTTGTTTCGCATTTCCATTTCAAATTTAACCAATTAAAATTTCAATGAAACTTTATCAAACATGTTTTTTGTTTCTCATTTGTGTTGTGTTTAGCGGTTGCGGTTCGAGTGGTTTGAAGGGATTGGTGCCGTGTTCGGGTGTATTGTTGGAAGATGGAAAACCGGTTGACGGTGTTTCTATCGCGTTCATACCGGTTGCGGAAACCTCTGAAACCAAAACTGCCAATGCGATAACAGATACTAATGGAAAATTTTCCGCCGTAACGGTGCAATGGAACGGCATACAAGCTGGTAAGTACAACGTCACTCTATCGAAACGGATAACGACAGTCAATCCGAATCAGGAATCGGTGCCAGAAAATTACCGCTCGGTAACATACATTGAGCAAATGGGCAAATACGCCAACGCGGAAACTTCAGGATTAACCATAGAAATTCCAAATACCGGCAATAACGACATAAAGATCGAAATCAAAAGATAGCTTGGCACTTCTATAAACGTAAGGTAGGCAACCGACTGCCATGCGGTTGCGTCGGCGATAGCCGACAACTGGATCGCCAATACGCTCCGCCAACGTAAGGTGGGTAACCGACCGCCGGTCGGTTGCCTACCTTACGTTGCCAATGCGTTTCACGTCCCATTTTGTCGGGGGTAAGCCCCTCGTCGATAACGAAACTTGTGTGGTATAACGAGGGTGTTAGGTTCACTGCCTAATGCCTTCCTGACTTCTTCACGCCTAACGACTCACCTGCCTAACGTCATTTTTGTGACCGCCGGAAGTATATCAATTTTGAAAAAAAGTACAGCCCCAACCATTAACTCTCCTGCGAAAAAATCTCACGAACAAGTTGGTGATGTTTCTCTCCCCGCTACCAAAACAAAAAACGATGCGTATAATCTCGCCTTCCTTGTCGGCAGTTTGAAGAAGTGAGTTGGT
>JAISQS010000040.1 GCA_031274045.1 Planctomycetaceae bacterium
TTTTGGCGATCCACTGTTTTCGTCTTGCTTCGCTCGCCGAAAACACAACCGCCCAGCGGTCGGTTGTCTACCTTACGTTGATCGCCCGGCGGTCGGTTGACTACCTTACGATCACCAACACACACATAAACCGCCACATCTTGACGGTAGCTTGCTACCATCGCAACATCACACGAATGCGTTTACGACAAAAGGCAGGCAACCGTTTATTGGGCGGTTGCCTGCCTTCTTTGATTCTTTGTTCAAAATCTTTTGGTTGCATTAGCGCAACAAATAATCATAACGCAGAAAATAATAATTGATTCTTTCGACGCGATAGATTTTTGTTTTGCTTTCTTTTCTTGGCGGTTCACAATGTACTATTCGTTTTCATCGGGCGTATCGTAATCGGCGAAGCTGTCGTTGTCTTCGTTTACCGGTGTGACTTCGTTGAAGAAGTCAGCCATTGCAGCAACCGATTCATCTTCCGGTTCCGGAATATCATTGAGCAACTTGTACGTTGGGCTATCTGTTTCGCCTGCTTTATTATCTGCCATTTCTCTTGTTGCGTTTTCACGAAAACGCCATTGAGCTTTCTGGTAAACCCTAAATCCTGTCCCCGCCGGAACAAGATGCCCCAAAATTACATTCTCTTTTAATCCGATTAAATTGTCCGTTTTACTTGCCAATGCAGCTTCGGTTAAGACTTTTGTTGTCTCTTGGAAACTTGCTGACGAGAGGAAGCTTGAACTTTGGACAGCGGCTTTCGTTATTCCAAGCAATTTCGTTGTGACACGCGCTTGTTCGGTTTTTTTGAAAGTCGCAATCTTTTTGCCCGCCGTAACCATTTCATCATTGATCTGCTCAATCTCATCCCGCAAAACAATCGCTCCCACCTCAAATCCCGTGTCACCGGGATCAAGTATCTTTATACAACGCGCTATCTCCTCATTCTCCTCCTTAACAACATGCTTGTCCACCTCAATCCCCTCAAGCAACTTCGTATCACCCGAATACTCAACACGCACTTTTCGCAGCATTTGCGAAACGATAATTTCGATATGCTTGTCGTTAATTTTTACACGTTGACTTCGGTACACGTTTTGTATTTCGCGGACAAGATATTCTTGCACAGCCTCCTCACCCTGAATCCTCAAAATATCATGCGGCACAAGCGGACCATCCGTGATCGCTTGTCCGGCTTTCACGTAATCGCCCGCGTGAACCCGCAAATGTTTACCATGCGAAATTTCGTGAATACGTTCCGCGCCGGTTTCTTCATTGCGGATCATAATCGTCCGTTTTCCATGTCTCTTTTCGCCCAGCATTATAATTCCGTCAATCTCCGCAATCACCGCCGGATCCTTTGGCTTACGTGCTTCAAAAATCTCCGTTACTCTCGGCAAACCGCCCGTGATGTCTTGCGTACCGCTCACATCTCTCGCCGATTTTGCCAACAACGTTCCCCGCTCAACAAACGCATTATCCTCAACCTCAATAATCGCCTTGCCCGGCAAATAATAGAAGTCCAAAGTCTCCACACCAGCCTCATCTTTCAAGTCAATTTGCGGATGCCGATCACCCTTCAACTCCGTCACTGTCCGCCGCATTTTGCCAGTGTTAATATCCTTCTCACTCCGCACCGTTTCACCGTCAATAATATCAACATACTGCACCCGCCCCGCAACCTTCGCCAAAATCGGTACACTATGCGGATCCCAACTGCAAATCGTCTGACCAACCTCAACCTGCTGATTCTCCTTGACCGCAATATTTGCACCAATCGGAACATTGTACTTGTCACGCTCTCGACCGCGTTGGTCAAGAATCGCAACCGCACCGTTTCTTGAAAGAGAAATTTGCTGCCCGTTTGACTCAATAACCTCAAGCTGGACAAATTTCACTTGCCCGATGTATTTCGTCTTGATCTCGTTATCCTCAACATCACGCGCGGCAACACCACCAATATGGAACGTACGCATCGTCAACTGCGTACCCGGCTCGCCTATGCTTTGTGCCGCAATAATTCCCACCGCAAGCCCTTCCTCAACCTTACGCCCCGTTGAAAGATCCATCCCGTAACAACACGCACAAACTCCCAACTCCGCCTCACAAGTCATCGGGCTGCGAATCTGAATTTTTTCCAAACCCAGCTCTTCGATCTTTCTTGCGATTTCGGACGTGATTAAACCGTTCTCTTTTACAATAACTTCGTCGGTAATCGGGTTGACAATATTTGCCCTCGACACGCGCCCGCGAATCGATTCGGCAAGACTCACCTCAACCTTTTCACCACGATAAATGACTCCTTTGGTAATTCCTTGAGTCGTGCCGCAATCGTTCAAAGTCACAACGAAATTTTGCGCAACATCCGCCAACTTTCGAGTCAAATAACCTGAATCCGCAGTTTTGAGAGCAGTATCGGCGAGTCCTTTTCTTGCACCGTGCGTTGAGCTGAAATATTCCAACACAGTCAACCCCTCACGGAAATTTGCCTTAATTGGTGTCTCAATAATTTTACCATTCGGCTTAGCCATAAGACCCCGCATCCCCGCAAGCTGTCTGATCTGTTCGGTACCGCCTCTCGCGCCGGAAATTGCCATCAAATGAATCGGGTTGACGTACCATTCTTGTCGTGTATCGCTTTCGAGTTCTTTCATCATTTGTTGCGTGATGTCTTCTCTTGCGTGCGTCCACGTGTCGAGGACTTGGTTGTATCTTTCGACTTCTGTAATCACGCCGCCTTCGTAACGCCGATAAATTTTCGCAACTTGTTTCTCGGCGGTTTCGATGATTTCGTGTTTGGCTTTCGGCGTGATCAAATCGTCCGTTGAAAATGACAATCCGCTCTTTGTGCTTTCTTCAAAACCGAGCCGCATCATGTTGTCAAGCAGATCAATAGTTGCCCGCCGCCCAAGATGCTCGTGACAATCACTAATCACCGTCTGCAATCCGCCGGACTTCAAAGGCTCATTATAAAACGGCATCCCCTCCGGCAAGATGTTGTTGAATATCAACCGACCCGGTGTAGTCTCAAAAAGTTTTCCGGCTTTAATGGACAAATCATTTTTGAGCCAACGTCCTCTTGGCATACGGACTTTGATCAAAGCATGAATATTGACAACTTTATGCGCGTAAGCAAGCAACGCCTCCTCACGATTTGCAAAAATCATCCCCTCGCCTTTCATGCCGGGTCGCGACATAGTTATATAGTAACAACCCATGACAACATCTTGCGAAGGAGAGATGATCGGCGAACCATTCGCCGGACTGAAGATGTTATTTGTGGAGAGCATGAGAGTATGCGCCTCAACCTGCGCCTCCAACGACAACGGTAAATGCACCGCCATTTGATCGCCATCGAAATCCGCATTGAAGCCGCGACACACCAACGGATGCAGCTTTATCGCGTTCCCCTCAACCAAGATCGGTTCAAACGCCTGAATCCCCATTCGGTGCAAAGTCGGCGCACGGTTGAGCAACACGGGATGATTTTGGATTACCTCTTCCAAAATATCCCAAACTTCTTCGTCCTTTCTTTCGAGCATCTTTTTTGCGCTCTTTATTGTGTCGGCGTGTTGGAGTTCTTTTAAGCGTCTTATGATGAAAGGTTGGAACAACTCAAGAGCGATCTTTTTTGGAATACCGCATTGATGCAGCCTCAAATGAGGTCCTACAACAATCACACTTCTTGCGGAATAATCCACACGTTTACCGAGCAAATTTTCGCGGAAACGCCCCTGTTTGCCCTTGATCATGTCGGTCAAGGATTTTAGCGGGCGGTTGCTTGAACCGAGAACGGGTCTTTTGCATCTGCCGTTGTCGAAGAGTGCGTCGACGGATTGTTGCAACATTCTTTTTTCGTTACGAATAATCACATCCGGCGCGTTCAAATCGACAAGTTTTTTCAATCTTGTGTTACGATTTATAATTCTGCGGTAGAGATCATTCAAATCACTCGTTGCAAAAGTGCCTGATTCCAAAAGCACAAGAGGACGCAAATCCGGCGGTATAACCGGTATCGCATCAAGAACCATCCATTCGGGCTTGTTATCACTGTCCCGCAACGACTCAACGAGTTTGAGTCTATTGACGAGGTCTTTGCGGCGTTGCTTTGATTTAGTTTCCAGCAGCTCCGCCCTCAATTCTTCAGACAAAGAAACAAGGTCAATATTTGCCAGCAACTTCCTTACAGCTTCCGCCCCCATGTCCGCTTCAAAAGAGCCGGTCGGGTAATCTTCGCGTGCTTTCTTGTATTCTTCGTCGTTCAGGAGTTGGTATTTTTTGAGCTGTGTATCGCCCGGGTTGATAACAACATAGTCTTGGAAGTAGATAACTTTTTCAAGACTGCTCGCACGCATCGACAGCAATGTCGCAAGCCTGCTCGATGCCGCTTTGAAGAACCAAATATGAACAACCGGCGCGGCAAGATCAACATGCCCCATCCGCTTGCGGCGCACTCGGCTGTGAGTAATTTTGACACCGCAACGGTCACAAGTCATACCCTTATATTTCATGCCGCGATATTTGCCGCAAGCACATTCCCAATCCTTTTCAGGTCCGAAAATTTTCTCACAAAACAGACCGTCGCGCTCTGGACGATATGTTCTATAGTTTATAGTCTCTGGTTTTTTGACTTCACCGTAAGACCAACCGCGAATATCACTAGGTTTTGCCAAACTGATTTTAACGGCGGCGTAATCATTGATCATGTCGTACTGTAGATCGTTATTGTTCATACTACGAAATTCTCCTGAAAAGAGTTGGTTGAGATGCTATCATTGCCGGCAATTAACATGCTCGCCGAACGAATACAAGCAGCATCAAAAATCGAAAGTCGAGCATTCTACTTCAATTTTACAATTACGCAAGTCCCTACCGCCAAACTCTCCCATTTTCATTGCAAATAATTCGCAGGAAAGTTCACAGGAAAGTAATGGAAGGTAAAGGAAGAATATTTTTAATGTAAAGTTTGCAAATATCGTAAACAACAGATTACGCACATCGGAATATATCAGCGAAATATCCGCTCTAATCAACCTTATTTATAACCTTATTTTTCCTAACAAAACAACCTTAGTAGCCATTGTATTACCCCGGATAACAAACCTTATTACCTTATTATTTTTCCAATACGCTCTATGTTTTCGCGTTATTACATTCCGTTAGGAATGTAACGCTCGGTAGAAAATGAAGCCCCCACCGAGTCCCTGCATTCCGTAGGAATGCAACCCTGTGACTTGACCAATGGCGGCATTCCTACGGAATGCCTGTGTGTGGGAACATCATTTTCTACCGAGCGATGCAAACCTACGGCTTGCAAAGCTGTGATATGGCTTGCAAAGCTATGATATTGCATGGCTACTAAGGTTGTTTTTGTAAGAAAATCAGGTTGTAAATAAGGTTTGTTTTACTACAGCGTTGCGACATTTCACTGATATATTACCGCACATCTAACAGATTTTAATAAAAAAACTAATCTGTATAAATCTGTAAAATCTGTTGACAATATCCTATTCTTCCCTTACCTTCCATTAACTTCCTGTGAATTATTCCCCCGAATAAAAATTACGCAATGGAAATTAGAGAACTTGGTAAAAGATTAGTTTTGGTTATGGCTCTTTTACACTTTTTTGTTGGTACACTAACATAAAATAATAAAAGAGTTTTTTGCCAAACTGAACCGTAACAGGTAACCAAGTTCCCCTCCCTTAATAACACACGAAGCCCCTCCGCTCGCGCCCTTATCCCTTATTGTTTGATCGTGGAGTGATCGTGAACTTTATCCGTAACAAATAAGGGGATAAGGGCGTGTTCGGGGTGGCTTCGTTGGTTATTAAGGGAGGGGGAAACTGGTGACATGTTGCGAATTGGTTTGAGTAATGTTGATTGGTTTTTTTATACAATGCAGGGCGATAATTTATCGTAACAAGCTTTTATGTCTTATTTTAACACGTCAATAAGAAACGATAAAAGAGTCTTAATTTTATATTTTATTTACACCAACTTCGGTAAAATTTGTATTCACTCGATTCGCTCACAAACAACCACAACGACGAGCAATATTGTACTACATACTGACAAATTTCGGATCACCTTAATTAACAACTTTACAAAATTGTCTCGAACATCAACCAAAATCGCAACCTGCACCAGTATAACAGCGCAGATTTTTTCGCCAACTTGCCAACCGATTCTTTTCCAATATATGCGGTACATTTGATCAACTGATCAACGCAATGAAGATGATGTTTGTTATAGCACAAGAACGTAAATCACATTCGTATAACGTTAGCGACGGGGCTTTGCCAGCGAAATGATTATACCAATACAATAGCCGCGAAGCGGCGCGGACTGGAACGCGGGCGTCCCGCCCGCCTCTGTGCGTAATAGAACCAAAAAAGTTTGAACTGAACGCCAAAACGGATTGGCAAACGTAAGGTGGGTAACTGACCGCCGGGCGGTTACGTCGGCGTACTCGCCGACAGCGGGGGCGTAACACGCATTGGTTCACCAACACGCCAAACGTTGGGGCAATTTGGTATATCAATACGTGTTCTGCCCCACTGTTTTCGGCTTGCTCCGCTCGCCGAAAACACAACCGCCCGGCGGTCGGTTGACCACCTTACGTTCTCCAACACGTCTTGGCGTTCCTTCCAAACTCGTCCGGTTTCCTAATGCACAGAGGCGGGCGGGACGCCCGCGTTCCAGTCCGCGCCGCTTCGCGGCGGTTGTCGGCGTTGCCGATAATTGGGGCGTGTTGGTTTTGCCGGTGCGTGTTCCGCTCCCTCTGTTTTCGGCTTGCTCCGCTCGCCGAAAACACAACCGCCCAGCGGTCGGTTGACCACCTTATGTTGACAAAACGTTTCACGTTCCTCATGGGGACGAGGGCAAGCCTCGCCCCTACAATACCAATGCGGTCACTTGACCACTTTACGTTGACGATGCGTTTCACGTTCCTCTTTGGGGACGAGGGCAAGCCTCGCCCCTACAATACCAACACATAAACCGATCCCCTTGTCGGTGTTGCCGACCTTACGTTTGGGATTATTTACAGGAAGTTAAGAATTATTTACAGGAAGTTAAGAATTATTAACAGGAAGTTAAGGGAAGGTAAGGGAAGGATTGCACAATTGTCAAAAGACATGAAAATAATACTTGCTCTCAAGATTGCACAAATAATACTAAACAGATTTTTACAAATTGATAATCACACAAATCAACAACACCACCCCAAAAAACATTAAACAAAAAATAACCACACAAACAACAAAAAATACAAAATGACAAACAACTTCAATATCGCAAACCGCCTCGTTGAGATCGCAAAACAGTTGCCGGATAAAAACGCAATCACCGAATGCCGCAAAAACGGAAATCACTCTCTCACTTTTGCCGAGTTGAACCGCGATTCCGACAATATCGCAGAAGCAATGCAATTAGATGGAATCGGCAAAGGAATGCGGATTGCGCTTTTTGTTCGTTACGGGATTGATTTTGTTTCTTTGTTTTTTGCGCTGCTAAAAACAGGGGCAACTACCGTCTTAATCGACCCGGGAATGGGAATCCGGCGAATGCTAATTTGTTTAGCCGAGATTGAACCCGACGGTATCGTCGGCGTTCCGGCGGTGCATTTTGTCCGCTTGCTAATGAAGCACAAATTCCCAAAAGCAAAACATAACCTGACCGTCGGGAATAGATGGCTCTGGAAAGGAATGTCACTCGACAAAATCAGAAAACAAACACAAAATCCAAACCAAAACAACAACCAACCACCACAAACAACCAAAACAAATCCCGACGACATCGCCGCAATAATCTTCACAAGCGGAAGCACAGGTTCGCCCAAAGGCGTAGAATTTACGCACAGAATTTTTGACACACAAGTAAACGAAATCGCAAACCACTACGGAATCAAACAAGACGATGTCGATTTGGCATGCTTTCCTTTTTTCGGCTTGTTCGATCCGGCAATGGGCGTGACCGCCATTATCCCAAACATCGACCCGACAAAACCAGCAAAAGCAGACCCCGCAAAACTCATCAAAATCGCAAACGAACACAAAATCACACAAGCATTCGCATCACCCGCTATTTGGAATCGAATCGGAGATTATTGCAACAAAATGAAAAATTGCCCGGAAAATAAACCCGACAATTGCCCAAATAAAAACATCAACACAAAAGAAAAATCAACTTGCTCTATCCCGACATTGGTTCGCGCAATCTCCGCCGGCGCGCCAGTGTCCGCCGCAATCTTGCAAAAACTCAAACCATTCATCCACCCACAAGGCGAAATCTTCACCCCCTACGGCGCAACCGAATCCCTCCCCACCGCATCAATCAACGCAACCGAAATCCTAAACGATACCATCAACAAAACAAATCTCGGCAAAGGCGTATGCGTCGGCAAAAAATTCCCCTCAATCTCTTGGACAATAATAAAAATCACAGACGAACCAATCCCATCATTCGAATCCGCCACAATACTCCAAAACGAATCCATTGGAGAATTAGTTGTAACAGGATTGCAAGTAACCAAAAATTATTTCAATAGACCCGAAGCAAACAAACTCGCAAAAATGATAGACCAAAAAAATCAGATTTGGCACCGAATGGGAGATGTCGGATACCTCGATCAAAACGATAGATTCTGGTTTTGCGGGAGAAAATCGCATAGAGTTGAGACGAAAGAAGGGACGCTGTTCACCATACCTTGCGAATCCATCTTCAACCAACACAAACTCGTCTTCCGCTCCGCTCTCGCAAATTCACCAAACGGAATCCCAAGAATCTTCATCGAACCCATACAAGATAAATTTCCAAAAACCAAAAAAGAAAAAAATAAATTGATCGACGAACTACTCGAATTAGGTCAACAAAATAACATTACAAAACAAATAAAAGAAATCCGAATCCTACACAAATTCCCCGTCGATATAAGACACAACGTAAAAATTAACCGCGAACTCCTGTCAACATTGCGATAACTTCTGCTTCGCAGCATCTGATTGTTTTTATGTGACTCTTATTTTTACGCTTTGATTGTGGGCGTGTAGTTCTTCTTTTGCCGCGATGATTTCAATGTCTTTGGCGTATCTTTTTAGTCCTTCTTTTGAGAATGACATCATACTATTCGCTTTTATGAAGTCGTTGCATGTTAGTCCGCTTGCAAATCTTGCCGTACCGCTTGTCGGCAAGACATGCGACGGTCCGGCAGCATAATCCCCCAAAGCAGCCGGCGTATATCCGCCAATAAATATCGCTCCGGCAGCAGTTATTATTTCAGCCATCGCCTCCGCATTCTTTGCCGCAATAATCAAATGTTCCGGCGCAAGCAAATTCGTTACTTGACACGCATCCGCCTCGTCCTTTGCAATAATCACCGCACCGAATCGCTCAAGACTCGCTCTTGCCAACTCACCCCGATCCGTCTTGCACAACTCCGCCTCAACAACTCCAAGCACAAACTCCAAAACTCCAACATCCCAACCAACAACAAAACAGACACCGGGCGAATGCTCCGCTTGCGCGATCAAATCGTAGGCAATAAAAATCGGATCAACCGTCCCATCAATTATCACAACCAACTCACTCGGTCCGGCAATCATGTCAATTGACACGTCGCCGTTGACGAATCTTTTTGCCATTGCAACGAACATGTTTCCGGGTCCGACGATCTTGTCAACTGCGGGGATTTCTTTGATTCCATACGCCAACGCCGCGATTCCTTGCGCGCCCCCCATGCGGTAAACCTCGTCAATACCCAACTCAAAACATGTTGCCAACATATCAGGATTGTACGCGCCGAATTTCGTCGGCGGCATCATCACCGCAATTTCACGAACACCCGCAACTTGGGCTGGAACTGCCGTCATAAGAACCGTCGAAGGATACGCCGCCGCCCCGCCGGGTACACACACGCCAACACGACGAAGCGGAAGATAACGTTCGCGGATATAGCCGTCAGGAAATTCTATTCGTATGTCTTTGTTGTGCAAAATCGTTTCTTGGAATCGGCGGATATTTTCACGGACACGCTTGATCGCGTTAAGAAATTCTTTGTCCGCCGCCGCATGTGCCGCCTCCAATTCAGACGCGCTGACGCGCAATGTTGACGGATTCAAATCGGCTCCGTCTATGCGGCTGGAATATTTCAACAACGCCGAAGTTCCGTGTTGACGAACGTCGCGGCAAATTCGCTCGACAACTTGCTGGGGCGACAACGCCTCGCCGAAAATCGCCTCCGTAAGACGGCGACTCGACTCACTAACAACATCCCCCCCAGTACCCAACCGCTCACGCAACAACAACATCTGAGACGCAACAACTTCCGCATCACCACGACGATCAATCCTAAATAGTTTCATTGCAAAATCGATAAAAATATGTCAAATTCTCTTTGCTCTATCAAATTATTTGTCCGTTTACTTGAGTTGCGGCAAATACACAGTCCCAAGCAATCCCCTCGCCCCCCGCGCGACACAATATTAAAATCTGTTTTGCTTTTTTTTCAACACAAGACGGACAAATACACGGTAAATAAAAGAACAGACAAAAAAGAATAACACAAAGTCCTGTAATTGTTCATGCTGTTTGCCGGTATTGTTGGTGTGTTTGCCGGTATTGTTTGTGCGTTTGTCGGCGTTTTTGGCACGAGACGGAATCCCAATGCGCAAGTAGTTTAATGTACCCTCCCTTTTCATGGCGGGTTAATCGTGTAGAATCTTGCGGCTTTTGAGTATGGTACTGTTTGGTTGTTTTTGTGGTATTTTTTGGCCCCGTCGTCTAGCGGTTAGGACACGGCCCTTTCAAGGCCGCGGCACGGGTTCGATTCCCGTCGGGGTCAGTTCAGCCGATTCGGAACACACGTCCGAATCGGCTTTTTTTATTCTGTCAACAACATAAATCAAACGAACACACGCCAGCGGCAGATATAACAAAGCAAGCAACTTCACGCCGCACAGTCGCCCGTCTTTTACATCAATCTTCTTTGGTGTTCCGTTCTGCTTCATTTGGTTATCCAACATACAGAGTGCGGGCGAGGATGCCCACGTTCCGGTCGGTTTCCGTTTCGTGGGAATTTATTTATTGCCCGATTTCTACCGCGCGTCCGCAAGATACACCCGCAAAGAATGAGGTAGAAATCTCAACGGCGCTTTCAAATTCGGTTTTGGTCCCGTCCCATCTGTATAGATTTCATTTGGAGGATCAGCCGCAGTGTCAATGAATAGTTGCCACGTGAAATTTTGACAAACTGCCGGAAAGTAAAAATCTCTTGCCTCCCATCCGCCATGAAACATCATCAATATATGATATTTTGAGCCTTCATATTCATCCGTCGGAGGAATCGCCGCAAGCAAACAGACCAAACTCCTGTCCAAAGAAGCATTCCAAGGAACTATCCCCCCCTGCGCCCCATACCAACTTATGTCCGGCAACCCACCCGGCAATCGAGGTTGACCCGTCAGGAAAATCGGTTGACGAACCGTAATCTCACGCTTGCGGAACTTCACCAACTCCCGCACAAACCGGCGAACATCATAATACTTTCCCAAAAGCCGCCAGTCAAACCACGAAATCGAATTGTCCTGACAATACGCATTGTTGTTACCTCTTTGAGTCCGGCGAACTTCGTCTCCTTGCGAAATCATCGGAACGCCTTGACTGAGAAGCAATGTTGCAAGCATATTCTTTACCTGTCTATTTCGCACCGCCGATATGTCCAAGTTCGTCGTAAAACCCTCAACCCCATAATTACAACTACAATTATTATTCTCCCCATCGCGATTCTGTTCGCCGTTCTCTTCGTTGTGTTTGTAATTGTATGAGACGAGATCGTTCATTGTGAATCCGTCGTGTGCGGTTACGAAATTTATGCTGCATTGCGGTCCGCGTCCGCTGTGAGAATAGAGGTCGCTTGAGCCGGATAATCGTGTTGCCAAAGCACCTGTCATACATTGATCGCCGCGCCAAAAACGCCGTACATCATCTCTGAATTTGCCGTTCCATTCCGCCCAACGTTGCGACCCGAATCCGTAGGAGCCAAAAGAACCGACTTGATACGCACCCGCCGCGTCCCACGCCTCCGCAATAAACTTCGTGTCCGCAAGAAGAGGATCCTCCGATATCGTCTCAATCACCGGAGGATTAGCTTGCAAATTGCCCAACTGATCCCGACTCAGAATAGATGCCAAGTCAAACCGGAAACCGTCAACATGATAATTGTGAACCCAATGCCGCAAGCAATTAAAAATCAATTCACGCACAATCGGATGATTACCGTTTATCGTATTGCCGCAACCGCTGAAGTTTTTGTAATATTGCCCGCGCTCAAGCATGTAGTAAATCTGATTGTCCAAGCCCTTAAAACTCAACGTCGGTCCGTTCTCATTACCTTCGCAAGTATGATTGAACACAACATCCAATATCACCTCAATACCTGCTTGATGAAACGCGCGAACCATCTCTTTAAATTCGCGCACTTGTGCCCCCGGTTCTTTGCCCCAAGCGTAACCTCGATGAGGCGAAAAGAACGCCATTGAATCGTAGCCCCAGTAATTCTTTATTTGGGGGTCAAATCCGTCTGCTCCATTGGTTGGGAACTCGTGTATTGGCATGAGTTCAACAGCCGTCACTCCCAAATCTGCAAGATACGGTATTTTTTCAATTAACCCAAGATACGTTCCGGGATGTTGGACTTCGCTTGTCGGTGATGCGGTGAATCCTTTGACGTGCAACTCGTAAATCACGGACTTGGACAGATCGTAGCGTAGATGTTTATCTCCCCGCCAGTCAAAATCATCGTCATCTATCACAACACATTTTGGCGGTCGAACAACTCCATCGGCAGACGGCAAAAAATCACCAGCCAACGCCTTCGCGTAAGGATCAATCAAACGGGCGCGACCATCAAAACGCAACCCGCGCTCCGGTTCAAAAGCACCGTCAGCTTGGAAATGATAAAGTTGCTTTGCCTTCAAGCCGTGTACAAATAAAGACCAAATATGACCCCACCGGCTATCTTTGCGGTTAAAGTTGATGATGTCGGATGGTTCGGGATCGTTCACTTTATCGTAAAGAAGCAGCTTCATCGAACGCGCAAGACGGCTAACGACAACAAACTGAACGCCGTTGTCGTGTAATATTGCTCCGAATGGTAAGGGATGCGTAAAACGCATCACCGATGACGGGTCAACCATGTGTGATTGTTCAAGAGGGGTTATAATCCAATTAAGTAATTCCTTAGACTTCCAAATTCCCGATTCTGCAAAATGAGTTTTTAAAGGAACCATTTGCTGTACCTTTCCCTAAAATTGTGGGATTTTAAACCGCTTATATTTAAAATTTCGTCTTTTGTTTTTGCGGGGGTGTCAAAGTAGTTTTTGTGGTGACGAAGTTTATTGTGTGTTGTGTGTTTTCAAAAAATATTGAAAAAAATCCGGCAAGTCACTAATTCCAACAAAGCAAAGCAAAGAAGAAACGCATCGAACGAGTAATATAAATGGTATGTTGTCAATTCCTGAACAGAGTTATGTTGTGATTTTTGACTGTATTGATCGTGTATCGACCTTTTGTGCTGTGTTGGTCTAGCATTTTTTTTCAAAACGGGCTTTGTCGTGTCGGCAATACCTACCCTGTGCCGTTCATTCCGTATATAATGTCAACACTAACATTGAAAAAAGAATCACGAAAAATATTCCTTGAGTTCTGTGATCAATATTATTTGTATTGGTTGTGTTGTGTGTTTTGTTTGGTTTGTGTGGTTGTTTGTTTGTTGGGTTCAGGTTTTTGTGGGTTGGATTATTTGTTGTGTGTTTTGTGTCAAGATTAACTTTTCTTTTGTTCTGATTAAATTATTTTGAGTAAATTCCCTGGTTATTCGTTTAATTCTCATTTTTTTGTGTTGTCTGATGGGTTGCGTTATCATTATGTTGATGAGCAATATCCTCGTAATTCGGGTGGTCGTTCTGTTATTTTGATGGTTCATGGCAATCCGACGTGGTCTTATATGTGGCGTAATTTGATAATGTCTTTCCGTGATGAGTATCGTTGTGTTGCGGTTGATCATATTGGTTGTGGTTTATCGGACAAGCCGTCGGAGGCGGTTTATCAATATACGTTGCAGCGTCGGATAGATGATTTGGTTGAGTTTGTGGAGGGTCGGGATTTGCGGCGGGTGACGTTGGTGGGGCATGATTGGGGTGGGGTGATTGGTGTGGGTGCGGCGTTGCGGATGCCGGAGCGTGTTGATCGGTTTGTGTTGATGAATACGGCGGCGTTTGGTGAGATGTCTTGTCCGTTTCGGATTCGGTTGTGTCGGGTGCCGTTTCTTGGGCGTTTTTTGGTGCAGGGGTTGAATGCGTTTTCTTTGGGGACAATGATCATGGCAATTGCGCAACGTAGACATTTGCCAAAAGAAGTCCGCCGTGCGTTTATTGCGCCGTATGATTCGTGGTCAAATAGGCTGGCGGTTTACAAATTTATCCAAGACATACCGTTGTCTCCAAACCATCCGAGTTATCCGACGATTGCGGCGATAGAAAAGGATCTTTTGAGTTTGGTGTCTAAGCAGATGTGTTTTATTTGGGGGATGCAGGACTGGTGTTTTTCGCCGGAGTTTCTGAAGCGGTTCTTGCAATTGTTCCCGGACGCGGACGTGCATCGTCTTGACAATGCTCATCATTTATTGCTTGAGGACGCGCCTGAAGAAGTCATAGCCGCGATAAGCAAATTTCTAAAAAAACAATAACCCCACCCCCCAAACCAACACGCGCCGACAAT
>JAISQS010000099.1 GCA_031274045.1 Planctomycetaceae bacterium
GCTTGTCGCCCCTTCGGGGCTAATAATATGTAAATCGCAATTTAATTCACTAAATTCATTACCAAAATTTAAATTACAGCAACATTAGGCAGTGAACCTAATGACTCAAGCCTTTCCGCATCTACGGGGTAAAAACATACATTTATAACCGCCGAAAGTATAAAATTGATTAGAGCGGATATTTCGCTGATATATTACTCATCTGCAAAATCTATTCTGCTCTCTTTCGTAATCTTTTAATTTGGGTACAATTCGTTTGTCGTTGTTTGTGATGTCGTTGACGGATATGTTTTGTTGACGATGTGTAACTGAAAATTTTTTGACAGGAGAAATGAAATGAACGTGAAGAGTAGTATCTTTTTTATGATTGTTTTTTTGCCGACGCTTCTTCTTGCGGAGGAGTCAACGGACAAAATAACAAAGCCGTCTTGTGCAACTTATCGCGACGTGGTTGACGCGGGTTTTAGCGGGCTTAAACATATCGAAAAACCGGATTGGGTTAAGAATCGGTACACAAAAATTACAATCACACCGCAAAAATTCACAAGCCCTCTCTTGAAATACCACATCAACGTATTTCCAACCGAAAAAGAATTCGGTAACGCCTACCCATTATATACGGAGGCGTTGGCGGAGTACAAAAAAGTCTACAACACAAGCATGGAAGATTGCCTGAAATCAAAAGAATACCGCGACCTCGACCCAACCAAAGACGAAAAAAAAATCGAACAACTAAAATTCTCCCACTTCCCGCTCTATCGGACTAATTCGAATTCGGAGAAAAATGAATGTAGTGTTACTGCGGATGTTGAGGCGGATTTGTATCGCAGCTTGGAACCGACTTACAAGATTCTTGAAAAAGCAAGCAGGAGGAGTTATTACTTGCCGGAAAACTACGAGTTCAACGGTGCGTTTACCAAGATGGAGTATCTTCAAGATGCCAGAACTTTGGCAAGATTTTTACAAAGCAAAGCGGATTGGGAGATACGCAACGGAAAACTTGACAACGCAATCAAAACGATCAAGACCGGTCTTGCGTTATCAAATCACATATTCAATACGCAGCCCCAATACTCCGGCACTATTAGTTTACTTGTTGCAAGCGGTATTGATATTATGATGAAGCAAGAAATATTACTTCTTGCGTCGCAGCCTGACGCTCCGAATCTTTATCCGTCATTGACGCAACTACCATCGCGGCAAGACGCATTACTCACGGTATTACACACCGAGCTGAAATACATGTTTAATCTGAACCGCCAATCAATCAGCTTGGAAACCTACGACAAACTTGACGAGTTATCGCCGGAAGAATGTAAAAATATTGTTGAACAAATGGCGCATTCTCTTTATTGGTTTGGTCAATCAAATGTCACAATCAACGAAGAAGAATGTAAAGCCGATGAAAAACAACAAAGATCACGAATCATGGCAGCAATTTGTACGTTTTCGTATGTCAATGCCAAAGAACGTTTTTTGAAACGCGGAGTGAGTGTTGAGGAGATAGATTCGTTGACGGTTTATCAGGTTGTTGCGCCGTATCTTCTTGAGGAGGTTAAGCGGGTTTTTGATTTGCTTTTCGTTTGGACAACATGTAAGCCGGGAGAATTGCACTCTGATATTTCATTCGGACGCGACAAACCGGAACAAGAACTGTTTCATTGGCTCGACTTCACAAATCCGGTCTCAATATTGCTGGCTCTATACGCCAGTGCTTTGGAATTACCAAAGTCAGCCTTGTCGCGAGAAACGCAGGATTGGGACAAAATTAAAATTGTCGAAGCCATCAGATACTACGCCGCAATTCATAACAAATTGCCGGAGTCGTTAGACGACATCAAAGAAATCCCCGTGCCGAAAATTTCTCCGCATACGGGAAAGCCGTATTGCTATCATGTTGAGGGAAACACCGCGTTTTTCGATTACAGACAAAGACTCGGTTACAAACAAGTTGATGGCGGACAAACAGACACAACCGACACAGCCGATTCTTTGGACTCCCGTTTAGAAATCATATTGGACAAATGATCAAGAAAATAAAAGAGCCTTTTTTGAGATACGAAACAGACAAAAAATACAAAGCAGACGAAAGAGGTGATAGTAAGACTTCGTCTGTTTGGTCTTTTTTGTTTGTTCCGTATTCTCTGAAGAGGTACTTTCGCGTGTTTTGTGTTTCAGTACAATTTGCCGCGTGTTGTTTATTGTGTTGTTTATTATGTTGTTGGAAGCCTGTTGTGTAATCGGCTTCTTTGTATCAAAAAAATCTAACCAATTGAAAAGAAAATGAAACGTATAATTTTGACGGTTTTGGTATTGGTGTTTTGTGCTTTTCCGTTGCGCTATATTTCGGGCGCGGAGAGCTGGACGAAATTGATTAGCGAGGAGACTTTGCTTATTATTCGGGTTGATTTGACGGAGGTTGATATTGCGGAGCTTGCCCGTGATAACGAGAAGTTGATCGAGGCAGTTGCGGCAATTTGCAAACCAAATAACGAGTTCGATCTGAAGAAGCTGGCTCGCCAAATTGAGATACAACAAAAATATTTCACCGAAGATATCGGAATGGACGAAATTTATCTTGTTGTCGATTTGCGGTTGCCGTTGTGCGTTTATTTGGCTTGTCCAAAAAACGAGCAGACGAAAGTGAACGCGTTCAGGAATGTTTTTCTTCTTGTACAATCTATTCTGGTGAAAGAGACGGACGATTTCTTTTTTATGACATTAGCGTCAGTGATGCCAGAAGGACAATTCGATCCGGCAATACACAAACAACTCGACAACATCACAACCAGAAAAATCACGAAACCACGCCCCGAATTCACCGAAGCACAACTCGCCGTAAAAGACTACCCAATCCAAATTCTATTCGCCGTTCCCGATTTCTTGAAGAGGATTTTACGGGAAACGAATCCGCCGATTTGGGGTACTAAAATTCGTGCCGCAACGAACGTATTTGTCAACAAACATACAGAAGAACTGAAGCCGCCTTTTTTGGCTTTTACCAAAAAAATTGACTACTGGACATTCCTCGATCAATTTCGTTGGCAGGCAATTGGAATCGATGCGGACGAACCTGAATTGATTTCGGTTATTGAATTGCAGGACAAAAAAAATGTGCAAGACTTTTTGACAACAGCGACAGATATTCTCGATACGGAGTACGTAAAAATTCACTTGTCCAAAGAAGCTTCTGCACGTGACAAGAATAGTAATGCCCAACTGCAAGTGTTCTTTAATCGATTTTCGGAGTTGATGCCTGTTGAGAAATGGGTGTCGGTGCGTGATAAAATTTTGCCGAAATTGAAAGAGCCGGAAGCCAAGACTCTCATCCAAAAAATCTCACCGGAATTTATTGACAAAGCAAAATCATACATCACCGATTTCGCTTTGAACTATGACAAGGAGGTACGAAAAATTCAAACGTGGCACAATTTGAGATCGATTGGTATTGCGTTTCACAGTTATATTGATGCCGGCAAAGATACGAGTTTTCCGCCTGCGTTTACGGTTGATGCGGATGGTAAGCGTTTGCATAGTTGGCGGGTTTTGATTTTGCCGTTTTTGGGCGACAAAGAAAAAGAATTGTTCAAATCAATACGCCTAGACGAAGCATGGGACAGCGAACACAACAAACAATTTCACTCACAAATGCCCAATATCTACAAGTCCGCACCAAACGATCCCGACGACGATGATACATCGGATGATAATTCGGATGACATTTCGGATGACATTTCGGATGGCACGTCAGGTGACACGTCGGATGACAAATCAGGATTAACGAGGTATTGTGTAATTGTCGGCAAGGAGACCGCGTTCAAACAAGACGGAAAACCAACTAACATCGCCGACTTCACAGACGGAACTTCAAACACAATTTTGATCGCAGAGCGAGTCACGCCCGTCTGCTGGATGGAACCGACAGACATCTTGCAAGAAGACGCATACAAAGGAATCAACAAAGATGGGAACGAAAAAGGAATCGGCAGCAATTTACCGGAAGGCACCGCAATATGTTTCGCCGACGCAAGCGCAAGATTCATTTATGATGATATAGACTTAAAAATTTTGAAGTCACTTTTAACTCGTGACGGCGGTGAAGTCGTGCCGTATGAAAAAGAAAGTTGGTACAAAAAAGATAAAAAATCACGTTAGCGACAATGGGCTTGCTCTTGTTAGGCTTTCGCCGGAAATTAACCGGCAACAAAAGTGTTAGAATTGGGCTATGGAGATTTTTGATAAAAACGTAATATATCAGCGAAATATTTTTTCTGGAAAACTGCAATTGTGGTAAATAATTTTCCTGACTATTTCGGA
>JAISQS010000012.1 GCA_031274045.1 Planctomycetaceae bacterium
GATGCAAAATTACTTGAATCAATATATTGCCGAAGTGAACGGGATATACCAAACAGGCAACGCCACCGAACATAGTTACCGTCCGGCATTGCAACTTTTATTGCAACGTTTACTAGAAAATGTTGCGGCGGATTTGACTGTCACGAATGAACCCAAGCGTATCGAATGCGGTGCGCCGGATTATATTGTTGCGCAAAATGAAATTCCTATCGGATATATTGAGGCAAAAGATGTCGGCACAAATCTGGATGCCAAAGATCACAAAGAACAATTCGACCGCTACCGCCACGCTCTCGGCAATCTTATCATTACCGATTATCTCACGTTCAGGTTATTTGAAAACGGCGAACTTGTAACAACCGCAACCATCGGCGAAATTGCCGACAAAGAAATTCGTCCGATTGCCAGTCAATACGATGCGTTTGCAGAAATCATCAACGCGTTCGCAAATTATAAAGGTACAACAATCCACTCGTCCGAACTTCTCTCGAAAACAATGGCGGTCAAAGCGCGCCTGATGGCAAGTATTCTCGATAACGTACTAAATGACGGCGAACATTTTAACGGCGAACTATTTAACAGTAATGGTAACGGTAATGGCAATTCGTTGGCGGGGCAACTCGAAGGTTTTCGCGAAGTTCTCATACATAACGTATCAACAAAAGAGTTCGCTGATATTTACGCCCAAACAATCGCTTACGGTATGTTTGCCGCCCGTCTGCATGATTCGACTGATGACAAATTTTCTCGCACCAAAGCCGCCGATCTCATACCGAAATCAAATCCGTTTTTACGAAAATTGTTTCAATATATTGCCGGTTACGATCTTGATAAACGGATTCGTTGGGTGGTGGATGCGTTGGCGGATTTGTTTAATTATATTGATGTTGGCGAGATTCTTGGGGAGTTTAGCAAACTTGACCATGACCCGATTATACATTTTTACGAAACATTTTTAGCGGAATACGATCCTGCGTTACGTAAAAGTCGCGGCGTGTGGTACACCCCGAAACCAGTAGTTCAATTTATTGTACAAGCCGTCAACGATCTTTTAAAAGAACAATTCGACCTGCCGCAAGGTTTATCCGATACATCAAAAATCAGACAAGACAAAACCGATTATCATCGCGTACAAATTCTCGATCCGGCAGCCGGAACCGGCACTTTTCTAGCCGAAGTTGTGCGGACAATTTATCAACAACAAAGTAATCAGCAAGGTTTGTGGAACGGTTACGTTAATGATCATTTGATTCCGCGTCTCAATGGTTTTGAGATTTTGATGGCATCGTATGCGATGGCGCATTTCAAGTTGGAGATGATGTTGAAAGAGACGGGTTACACCGACGAGACAGGTAAACGGTTGCGAATTTTTTTGACAAATAGTCTCGAAGAAGCGCATGACAAAATACCGAGATTGCCCTTTGTCCAATGGCTGAGCGACGAAGCGAACGCCGCAAGTCAAATAAAACGCGATACGCCCGTAATGGTCGTGTTGGGGAATCCGCCTTACAGCGGCGTGTCACAAAATAAAGGCGAATGGATGCTCGGTTTAATTGAAGACTATAAATATATTGCCAAAACTCACTTTGACGAAAGGAAACATTGGTTGCAAGACGATTACGTCAAATTTATACGTTACGGACAACATTTTATCGATAAAAACGGTGCTGGGATTCTGGCATATATTAACAATCACGGATTTCTTGACAATCCGACTTTTCGCGGAATGCGTTGGAATTTGTTACAAACATTTGACACAATCTACATCGTCGATTTGCACGGTAACTCAAAAAAGAAAGAAACCGCACCCGACGGCAGCAAAGATGACAATGTATTCGACATTCAACAAGGCGTGAGCATCAACATTTTTGTCAAATCCGGTAAAAAAGAAGCCGGAAAACTTGCCGATGTGTTCCATTACGATCTGTACGGTAAACGTCAATTAAAATATAATTTTTTGCTCAACAATAATCTGAAAACTGTCAAATGGACAAAGTTGCCGTTAAAATCGCCGCAATATTTTTTCGTTCAAAAAGATTTCCGCCACCAAAAGAAGTACGAAAAAGGTTTCGCCGTTAATCAACTTCTCAAAAAAGCAGTAACGGGTGTCGTGACAATGGGTGATTCTTTTATAATAGCAGACGATAAAACTGTTTTAATAAATAGAATTAAAAAATTAGCTAAGGGCGCATACTCTGAGGATCAGTTGAATAATCAATTTGGACTTGGGAAAAATTATGCTAAATGGATATCACAGAATAAAGCCCAAATCAATTTTGATGAGTCAATGCTTGTGAAAATTAATTATCGTCCTTTCGATGAAAAGTGGACATATTTTGATAATAAGTTGATTTGGCGATGGCGTGTTGAAATTATGAAACATTTTCTCAATGGTGAGAATGTAGGATTAGTAGTAGCACGACAAGCGATCACAAACAATTGGAGTCATGTACAGGTTTCTAATACTATAATTGACAATAGAATTCATTATTCTAATAAGGGGATTCCTATGTTACTTCCCCTCTATTGTTATCCCGATTCGGATGATTTGGTTAACGACAAAAAACGTACACCGAACTTAGACATGGAGATCGTGAACAAAATCGCGTCAAAGATTGGATTAACCTTTACGTCGGAGAAGGAAGCGGGCAAAAAAACATTTGCGCCGATAGATTTATTGGACTATATTTATGCGGTGTTACACAATCCGGCGTATCGGGAACGTTACAAGGAATTTTTGAAAATTGATTTTCCGCGAGTACCGTATCCTGATGACGTAACTCAATTTCGTCAGTTGGTAACAACCGGCGCGAAATTACGTCGGCTGCATTTGCTTGAAGGAGTCGAACCGCGACAAGGCATGGCGGATTATCCGATTGCGGGAACGAACGAAGTTGAAAAAACCGAGTACGTCGGCAATAAAGTTTGGATTAACCGTACACAATATTTCGACAATGTCCCTCCCGAATCGTGGGAGTTTTACATTGGCGGTTACCAACCCGCTCAAAAATGGCTCAAAGACCGCAAAAAAAATATTTTGAATTACGATGCTATTCGACACTATCAACGGATAATTGTTGCATTGACTGAGACGCAACGTTTGATTGATACGGTGTACTTGTAAAAGAATAACGATAGCGATGTTTTGCGGCGGCGCGGCTTGCATCTTGTTGTGTCGCACAATTTTTAACTAATTTATTTTTAACGCAAAAAACACAAAAAAAACGAAATTCGCAAAAGTGATTTTTTTAAGTGGTGGGTTATTAAATTTTGTGTATTTTGCATTTTCGTGTATTTCGCGTTAAAAATATTTTTTGTAATTACATTGCGTTTATTGACGTATGATGTCTTACACAAACAAGTGGGTATAAAGATGGAATCGGCGTGGATAGAATATTTGCGGTCGGAGTCTGGTACGGAATTGATTGGCGATGATGCGGCTGTGATTGACGGCAAGGTTTTTACGGTTGATATGTTGACGGAGGGGGTTGATTTTATTCTTTCGGAAGTTTCGCTGGAGCTTGTGGGGCGTAAATCGCTTGCGGTAAATTTGAGTGATATTGCCGCAATGGGTGCAGTGCCGGAATCGGTTTTAATCGCTGTTTCTTTGCCGCGAAATAAACAGAATAAATCAAGCATCTCAAAAACGGATGAACTTGTAAAAATCGGCGGCGATAGCGGTGATGGCGGCGATAGTATTGACGGTATTGTCAAGGATGACGCGGGTCTGATTCTTGCTTCTAAACTTTACGCGGGCATGAAGCCGTTGTTGGAGAAGTATCATGTCAAAGTTGCCGGCGGCGATACGAACTGTTGGGATGGCGGTTTGGTCATCGCGATTACAGCTATCGGCTCCGTTTTGCCGCAAGGAGTCTTCAAACGTGCCGGCGTAAAAGCAGACGACGCAATTCTTGTCACAGGCGAACTCGGCGGAAGCATTTTGAGACATCAATTCCTATTTGAACCGAGAATATTTGAAGCAATCTACCTCAACCAAAATCACACTATTCACGCCGCGATAGACATCAGTGACGGGTTGGCAATTGACCTGCATAAAATTGCCAAAGAAAGCAACCTCGGCGCAATCATCAGCGCAAACAGAATACCGATCTCAAACGACGCTATAACATGCTCAAAAAATTCCGGTCGTACACCGTTAGAACACGCATTGGCGGATGGTGAAGATTTTGAGCTTCTGCTTGCCGCGCCGCAATCCGAAGCCGACAACTTGATCAAAACGCAACCGCTGCTAAAAAAATTCGGCACAAAATTACACCAAATCGGTCACTTTAAAAATTCGCAAAAAATAGAAATCATAAACCAAAACGGCACCACATCACTCTTGCCAAAAATCGGATATGAACATTGAGCCGAAACGATTTTTTTGAGAATACGAAACAATCAAAATAGACGAAACACAACGAAATAACGAAATAATTTTTTTAACGCGAAACACGCTAAAAAACGAAATTCGCGAAAGAGATTTTAAAGGTGTGTTTATTAAAATTTCGCGTGTTTTGTATTTTCGTGTATTTCGCGTTGAAAACAATTTTTCGTTTTTTCGCGTGTTTCGTGTTGAAAATAGTTGCTATTTCTTTTCGATTTTTCCGATGTTTATGTCGTGTAAGATTCTTGAGATTCTGTTTTGTTGTCGTGTTAATTCTTCTACGCTTTCTCTGATTGGGTTGAGGTCTGCGTTTGGGTTTTCTTTGATTTTTTCTGTTGTCAATTTTTCGTATCGTTCAGTTCTTTCGTTAACTCGTTTTTGCATTGAGCGTATCATTTTTAGTTCGGCGAGTATTTGTATTAACGGTTCTTCTTTTGGTTGACCTTTTTGTGATTTTGGTGGTTCTTTGTCTATTTTATTCGTTCGTTCTTTTGATTCTTCGATGGCTTGTTCGACTGCGTCAATCATTTCTTGCAAAGTCTCAATAATCGAGTCTTCGATTTCAATTGTAACTGTGTCAAGTTCTGTCTGTTCCAGGCGTTTTTTGGCTTCTTCCATATCGAAGCGTACTTGCAATAATGATTCGGTCATTGCTTGTGCGGTGCCGTCTTCTCTCAACAAAATCAGTGACGCGTCTGCATCTTCGATGACTGAATTTTGGTCTTGACCGAGTCGGCTTGCTTTTATTTTTATTTGGCGGATTTCTCCGCTGTCGGCACTTAACAATTTTGCCTCTTCGCTTACTGATTCCGTCTGCGTCCGAATCGCTTGTTCAACTTGCAACATCCTCTTAAACCGCGCATTCAACTTCTCAAGCGTCTGCAACAACTCTTCCTCCCGAAGTTGACGCAGCATCTTCATCAATTTTTCTTTCGCCTTGATTATTTGTGCGGCGGCTTCATCCATGTCGGACAACGCATCATTTTTCTTCTTCTCTTTCAAATTTTTACCGGCTTGTTTTTGCCGTTTGCTTGCGTTTTTCAAATCGTGTTGCGGCGAATCTTTTTTGTCCGAATCGGCATCGTCGTCCTTGTCTGCTTTATCTTTATCTTTATCTTTATCTTTATCTCCGCTCTCCCCGCTTTCACCGCTCTCTCCGCTTTCACCACTTTCGCCGCTCTCACCGCTTTTACTGTTTTGTGATTCGTTTTCTTGTGAGTCGTTTGGTTTGGAATTTTGGGAATCTTTTGGGTCGCCGGATTTGTCGCCGTTCGGGTCGTTCGGTTTAGAATCTTTCGGGTTGCTGGAATTGTCGCTGTTTGGATCGTTTGATTTAGAATCTTTTGGATCGTCGGATTTGTTGTTTGGATCGCTTGGTTTGGAATCTTTTGGGTCGCCGGATTTGGAATCTTTGGGGTCGTTTTGTTTGTTGCTGTTGTCGGATTCGTTGTTGTCAGATTTATTGTTATCTGGTTTATTGGCGGAATCTTTTCCTTCCATTTTGTCCAGGAGATTTCGCAATGCCTCTGTTTCGGCGCGTAAATTATCTTGTTCGTCTGATATTGGGATCAATCCGTCGTTATCTTGTTGTGCTGCTTTTTGCAATGCGATTCGTTGTTTGTTGTAGACGCGTTGTAATTCTTCGATTAACTTTCTCAATTCTTCTTGTTTGAGTGATCTTGAATCTTGTTTGTTTTCGCTTTCGAGTAGTTGTAGTAATTCGATGATGTCTTTTTCGACTTCTTTTTGTCCTTTTGTTGAGTCGCCTAGCCGTTTGTTTTCCAATAGGGCGGCTATATTCTCCAATCGTATTCCAACCAACTTTTCCTTACTTACAAGCAGAGTTTTCTTGAGTAGTTCTGCTCGTTTCGGATCGGAGTTTGCGGTTGCTTCGGACATGCGAAAGAGGGCTTGTTCTAATTGGGAGTATCTGTTTGCCAAAATGCGTTGCTTGTTTGCAAGATCAGACGCATATAAATCAACAGACCCCAAAATAAACGCCGCACACAAAACACTAAAAATCATTCCTTGCAGCACAAGAAACAAATTCTTATTTTGTAAAATTTTTTTGAGTAGTAACATAATCGGATTGTTTGGTTTCAAAATTTTTAAACTTACCTGAACCGGCGACATCGCTCACGTCTTGCAAGCGACATCACCACAATTTTTATTCGCACAATCGCCGCGAACAAAATCACGACGCAAGATTCTAATTCGTTTACATGATGTTAGCAAGCATACGAAATCAATGCACAGGAAGAGAAGGAAGAATATTGTCAACAGATTTTACATTATACAGATTAGTTTTTCTGATTATTTCGTTTTTTGTGGGGCTTTTACATCGTGCCTTCTATCAAGCGCTGTATCAATGCAATGTATCAACGCCCTGAAAGGGCAAAATATCATAGCGTAGGGCAACGCCCTACGATAATTGATTATAAATAACCTTCGCCCCAACGGGGCAACAATA
>JAISQS010000294.1 GCA_031274045.1 Planctomycetaceae bacterium
ATTGTGTGTTTGGTGTTTATTTTTGTTCTTTGGGATCGTTCTTTTTGGGTTGTTCTTCTTTTTGTCCTAATGTTTTTAAGCGTTTTAGCTCTCGCCGCAGTAGGAACATTGCAAAAAGGAACGAACCAAAATCACAGATCGGCAACGAAAACCATATCCCATCCAAACCACTCCCACGAACACACACCTCAAATACTCGCGGCAAAATAATAATCAACGGAATAAATAAAACAACTTGCCTTATCAAGGTTAGCCAGATTGCTGCCTTCGGTTGACCATTTGATTGAAAATAACCCGTCATCACAATAACCACCCCAGCAAACGGAAGCATCGAAAGCATTATCCGCGTCGCATGAACCGCCAACGAAATCATCAAATCACTGCCACTCTTCTCAGGATTAACAAACGGCGAAAATATCACACGAGGAAAACAAAACATCAAAACAACACAAACCAACGTAAACACAACCACACACCAAATCGCTAACTTCAACGTACTTGATACACGATCAAATTTTTTTGCCCCAATGTTATAACCAACTATCGGCTGAACCCCCTGATTCAAACCAATCACCGTCAAATAAAAACACATCGACACAATAAACAATATCCCAAACGCACCCACCGCAATATGACCATAACCCTCAATACCATGAACCTCTCCATAACGATTACCATAAAACATCAGTTGATTCATCTGCAAAGCCTGCAAAGCACAAGCCACCACCTGCATAATCAAAGGAGGAAGACCAAGAATAAATACCTCTTTGGCACGAACAAAATTTATCCGAAAATACTTCAACCGCCACCGCAATAAAGTATTGCCCGAAAAATAATGCAACATCACCCAACACGTAGAAAAGAATTGAGCAAGTATCGTCGCATACGCCGCACCCCAAATCCCCGTACCAAACTGTATCAGAAAAAGCCAGTCAAAGAAAATATTCAACACCGCCGCTATCAAAATAGTAATCATCGCAATTCGAGGCTTCCCCTCACTACGCAAAAAACCATTCACACCAAAAGACATCTCATGAAAAAACGCACCACACACCATCACCGAAAGATACTCCTTCGCATACGGCAAAACATTGTCATCCGCCCCAAATAAACGCAATATCGATTCACCCGTCAAGAACCCAAACACCATAAACGCCACACCAAGCAAAAAGAATAACGTAATCGCCTGACCAATTATCCGCTCCGCCTCATCATGCCGACGCTCTCCCAACCTTATCGAAAGAAGCGTGTTCGACCCTATCCCAATCGTCATCCCAAACGCCAACATCAATGTAAATATCGGTATCGTAATCGTAACCGCAGCTATCCCCTCAGTCCCCAACACCTGACCAACAAATATACGATTGATTATCCCATGAGAAGCCGTTACAAGCGTAGCAGCTATAGACGGAATAGAAAATTCCGCAAGAAGTAAAATTATCGAACGCTCCCCCAATTGTCGCGATTTAGATTCCAACAAAAAAACCTCAACTCAATTAAACATACACAAACAACACATCTTTTAATGCGTTTTTTTGAGAATTACGAAACAACCAAAATATACGAAACATTACAAAATAATTTTCTTAACACGAAACATGCTAAAAAACGAAATTCGCAAAAATGATTTTTTAAAAAAGTTCATTAAAGTTTAGCGCGTTTCATATTCTCAAAAAATATTCTTCCGTTACCTTCCGTTACCTTCCTGTGAATTACCCTTGCCCAGCGAATGAAAAATTTCACCCGCCGCAGTTATTGTCTGATTCACGTCCTTCTCTGTCATTGCCGTAGAGATGAAGAAGGATTCAAATTGACTGCACGGAAAATAAAAACCACGCTCCAACATACGCCAAAAAAATTCAGCATAACGCTTCGTATCACACCGCGCCGCAGATTCCCAATCTGTTATCTTGCTTGAATAACATCCGCCCGTCGAACTTGTCGCAGTCGAACGCTCAACAATTCCGCCGTTAAAATTCGTACTCGCAACCCTGTGTTGATCAACCTTGCTCTCGCCATCCGGCAAAAAGAATAACGTCATCATTGAACCAATTTGCTCCACCGCGACAGAAATCCCCGCGTCTCTCGCCGCGTCCTCCAAACCCTCCGCAAGCATCGCAGCCTTCCGCTCCAACACCGCAAACGGGTCAGTCTCGTTCAGGACTTTCAACGTCGCAATTCCGGCAGCCATTGCGAGCGGATTGCCGCTCAACGTTCCCGCTTGGAACACTTTCCCCTCCGGCAACACGTTGTTCATAATGTCCGCCCGCCCGCCATAAGCACCAACAGGTAAACCGCCGCCAATCACTTTGCCAAGAGTAGTTATGTCCGGCAAAAGACTAAACCTCGCGCCCGCTCCGCTCTTGCCCACACGCCACCCCGTCATCACCTCGTCAAAAATCAAAACCGCCCCATGCGCCTGCGTCAAATGCCGCAACTCATAAAGAAAATTTGAACTCCCAACCACACAACCCATATTGCCCGCAACCGGCTCAACTATCACCGCCGCAATTTCCTTACCGTGATTGTGAAATGCCTCCTTGATCGCGTCAACATTGTTATACGGCAAAATAAAAGTATCCTTGACAACCCCATCCGTCACGCCGGGTGAATTCGGAACACCAAGCGTCGCGGCAGAACTACCGGCAGCAACAAGAAGCGAATCAACATGCCCATGATAGTTGCCGATAAATTTAACAATCTTACTGCGACCCGTGAAACCACGCGCGAGTCTGATCGCACTCATCGTCGCCTCCGTGCCGGAATTGACAAATCGGATTTTCTCAATAGAAGGAATCGTGTCAATTATCATCTTCGCAAGAACATTCTCCAACAACGTCGGCGCACCAAAGCTTGTCCCTTTGACGGCGGCGGATTGTATCGCCGCGATAACCTGAGGGTGCGCGTGACCGAGAATCATCGGACCCCAAGATTGGACGAAATCGAGGTATCGGTTGCCGTCCACGTCGTAAAGATACGCCCCTTCGCCATGATCGAAAACAATCGGCTCGCCGCCAACCGCCCCAAACGCCCTCGCCGGACTATTAACACCGCCCGGCATCAATGCCCGCGCTTCACTGAAAATTGTGTGACTGATTTCGTGATTCAACATGATTCTGGGTTGTTGAGCATCCGTTTAAATACTCTTTGAGATAAAACACTCCACAGTATATATAGTACAAATACACGCGAGCATTTGCCAAAAAAAATAAAAAATGCTCTTTACTTGGAGTTCAAAAATCTATACTATCCGCCATTCCAAAACAATTCATCAGGCAACACACCCAATGAAACTGGCGATAAGTGTAACGGAATTTGATTTGTATTCCAGATACCCCGCCAAATCGGATCGGACATAATGTATTGGCGATTTTTTTGATTTTGGGT
This sequence comes from Planctomycetaceae bacterium, assembly GCA_031274045.1. Lineage (GTDB taxonomy): Bacteria > Planctomycetota > Planctomycetia > Pirellulales > Thermoguttaceae > WRKP01. Next base: position 3,388 of record JAISQS010000294.1, read on the forward strand.
TGTGGTGATGTTGGGCGGGGTAATGTTTGTGGTTGTGTTTTGGTGTTGTGTTGTGTTGTGTTGTGATTTGCGGCGGCGCGGTGCGGGCGCAATTACAGGAACGGAGTTGTCACGGATGGCAACTTTGGAATGATGATATTTTTTCCTTTAACAAAATAATTGAGGTCAGCAAATGTCTGAAGTTAAAAAAATCGACCACGTATTGCAAGGAGTGATCAAAGCAGCCCAAAATTACGGGATAATCGAAGAGGGACCTATCGGGCAACAGATATTATTGCTTGGAGACACGTTCTACGGTTACCGGTTTACGGCAAAGGAATTTACCGCTGTATGGTCGGTGTCGGATCAGATGTTGAATATTTTTGACAGCAACGGCAAACGACTCGGAAGCTCAATCCTGACATCACCAAAAGAGAACAAAAAAAACACAGAATCCGCAGTCCACTTGCCCGATCAAAAAGACAGAAACGCAGCATGATCATCACAAAATTATACAGGCGTTTTACAACGTGTATAACGAAATCCGCGTAAATCCTAACAATCTGTGTTATCCGTGCGCTAAAGATGTTCGCAATGTTTTAGCACGCAGATAGCGCAGATTTTAAGGATATTCGCAAATAGAAATACAAACATAAAGAATTAAAAGACAAAATTATATACACGTTTTGCAGCGTGTATAATAAAATCCGCGTAAATCCTAATAATCTGCACTATCTGCGTGCTAATGGGTTCGATTTGATCGATGCGGGCATCTACTTTGTGATTAACTCTTCACATTGGCGGTTCTGTCTGTATAATACTCCGCCTTGTCAATTTGGCATAAGCAAATTCGATATACGTTAATATTGCAATCCAACAAACCATAATTCATTAAACTATGCGTCCATCACGGGAAAGTATTCCTTTGGGAGAGTGTATCTGTAGTTATTGCCCCGGTAAGTGTTGCCGGTATTTTGCGCTTCCGATAGATACGCCTGAATCTTGGGATGATTTTGAGAATATTCGCTGGTATTTATTGCACGAAAGGGCAACTGTATTTGTCGATGACGGAACGTGGTACTTGCTCGTACACACAAAATGCCGCCACTTGAACGATACAAATAACAGATGCGAAATCTACAACAACCGCCCAAAAATCTGCCGAAAATACAGCAACAAAAAATGCGAATACGAAGACCACTACGTCTACGACCAATACTTTGAAGTCGCAGACCAAATCAAAGAATACGCCGAAGCAAAATTAGGCACAAGAAAAAAAAATAAATAAAT
>JAISQS010000046.1 GCA_031274045.1 Planctomycetaceae bacterium
AAAGGACAAAATACACACGAACAATTTAAAGATACAAAAATTTACGAGTCGAAATTCTAATCGACATCAATTTTGCGTCAAGCAAGAGGCAGATTTTTTTGCCGCCGCCAACAATAAACAAGTACAATTTTCTCTAATTTTCATTGACGAATTGTTAATTCGTGGGAATAATTCACAGGAAGTTAATGGAAGGTATGGGAAGAATATTGTCAATAGATTTTACAGATTAGTTTTTTTAGCTCTTTTATCGTTTCGTGTTGATGTGTTAAAGCAAAATATAAAAGCGTATTACGATAAATTGTCGCCCTGCATTGCATAAAAAACCAATCAACATTACTCAAACCAATTCGTAACCGGTTACCAGTCTCCCCCTACCTTAATAACCAACGAAGCCCCCCCGCACGCGCCCTTATCCCCTTATTTGTTACGGATAAAGTTCGTGGTTACGCCACGACTCAAATAATAAGGGATGCGGAGTTTAAGGGCGCGTGCGGGGGGCATCGTGTGTTATTAAGGGAGGGGAACTTGGTTACCTGTTGCGGTTCAGTTTTACTAAAACTCTTTTATTATTTTATGTTAGTGTACCAACAAAAAAATATAAAAGAGCCAGTTTTTTTAGCACGCAGATAACGCAGATTGTCAGGATTTGCGCAGATTTTTTTATAAATGTCTGTTCTTCTTTATCTGTGAATTTCTTCAAAATCTGCGTCGTCTGCGTGCTAAAAAAAGTTAAGGTAGATGTACTAGTATTCCCAGCCTTTGCGGAAGTCTGGTTTGATTGCGGCTTGGACTTCGGGGCAATTTACGGCAATCATTTTTTGTGCGTCCCAATCAAAAGTTTTATGTCCCGCCCGGAATGCGGTGTTGCCCAAAATAGCTGTTTCTGCCATTGGACCGGAATAGTTGAAATTACATGTTGCCGGTTCTTGTCCCTTGCACGCATTTATCCATTCGAGGTGAAAGCCGACCGACTTCGGTATCGTCTGATTCGGATACTCAAAATCAGTAAACCGCTCCTCCGGCAACAAAACATGACGATCAAATCCCGCAAATATCATCCCCTTTGTCCCGACAAATAAATTATTCGGATTAACATTTTGTTTCTCTTTGTTTTTTATCGTTGCGCTAATTCCAAACTTCGCGAAACATGCCGGCATCTTCGTATGCGACCAAAATAACTTTACCGGCGGCAAATCCCCACGCGCCGGAAAATCAAAAACCACATCCATACCTTTCGGTGTTCTTTCCGCGTCAACTTCCGGTCCGCTCGCGGAGACCTTAACGGGATATTTGAGATCGAGAGCCCAATACGGCAAATCAAGAATATGACACGCCCAATTGCCCGTCTCACCTGTACCAAAATCCCACCAAAAACGCCAATTATACGGAACCAATGTCGGCTTGCCGCCTGTTGTTGTGAACTTCCAATCGTTGCGGCAAGGACCTAGCCAGAGATCCCATTTTAGAGTTTCGGGCGGTTCACCTACGCCGTCGGGTTGTTTTGGCATTCCGCGTTCGCCTAGTATCCACGAATGAACTTCCGTGACATCGCCTATCGCGCCGCTTTTAATCAACTCAACCACACGCGCCATGTTCGGCAATGCGTGACGTTGGCATCCAAGTTGAGTTGCAACTTTTTTGCGGGCGGCTTCCTCTGTTATTGTTCTAATCTCGGCAACCGAATGTGCCAAAGGCTTCTCACAATATACATGCTTGCCCGCGCGTATTGCACGGATCACCGGATGGTAATGCGTGTGATCCGGCGTACTCACCGCAACCGCATCTATCGAATTTTCCATCGCGTCAAACATCTCGCGAAAATCATAGAACTTTTTCGATTTCGGAAAACGCTCATAAGCCGTCCCCGCACGCACATCATCAACATCACACAAAGCAACCGCATCAACAAGCTCCGACTTCGCCGCAAGATGGTCAAGCTGAAATTTACCTTGCGCCCCAAGCCCAATAAACGCAACAGCAAGCCGCTCATTCGGCGATTGACCGCGAGCAAGAATACCATCAGGCAAAAATAATATCCCAGACCCGACAACAGATGCCGCCTTGAGCATATTGCGACGGGTAATTTTTCGTTTCGTCATATTTCAAAAATTTGGTTAAGGTTTAATCCGTTCAAAACGGAATACAATTGACTCTACCGGTAACTTACATAACTCAACTCACAACAAATTTCATTGACGATCAATCATTGACGATCAATATTGTCAACATCTTCATCGTTGTTGTTGTTGTTGTCGTCATCGTCATCTTCGTCGTTGTTTTGTTGGGTTTGATTATCATTTTGTTGTTTACTTGGTGTTGCTTTAATATACATGAAAACAAAAAAATCATAAGTAGCGTGTGCCGCTATCGGGACAAGAATATTTTCACTCAAGATCAACAGCACTCCAAAATAGACCGAGCTGAGAAGTGCGAGCCAAAAATACATTCTTGTTATTGCGTGTGCAGCCCCGAATAGGATTGAGACGAGCGTGATTGTTGTAATATCGAGCAACATGCGGTTTGACGCGGCGGATAAATTCCACACACGAAAATCTGATGCCGCACTGCTAATTCCCGATTGCAATAATCCGCGAAAAAGTAACTCCTCGCCAAAACCCGCCGCCAAAGAAATCAACGCCAACTGCCAAACCGTAAGATGACTCATCTGATCATTAAACAACTCCCGAACAATACGATCAACCTCACGCAAACCGACAAACGGCAATTTTTGTAACAAAAAATAACAACCAATCAACGGCAACACCGAACCGATTATTTGCAAAAATAAATCCTTGCCGATACCGCGAACAACATCACCCACAACAAAAACTCTAACTCCAAAAATGAATCCCAAAAATAACGCAACAATTGCTAAACCCATTTCAAAGATTACAGCTTGTTGAAAAAAATGTTCTCGTTTCATGATTATTTTGTGTTTTTTGTGTTAAAAAATCTGCGTACAAGATGTGTCAATCAACGCGCCCTATGAAGGGCGTGACTACGCGAAGGCTACACAACGGCAGGGGCAACAATGAATGAATTGACACGTTACTTGGTCAAAAGTATAATCCTGCCCGTTTTTGATTTTGGTGTTTGTTGTTTTTTTGTGTTGGAGTGTCAATTCTTTTTTCGTATGTTTGCGGCTTTGGTGTGTAGTATATTTGGGCTGCGCGTTCATTTTATCAAATATTTTATCAAAAAAATTTACGGTGTTGTCAACTATTGGCTGTTGACGGGTAAGTTAAAATTTGATTGTCAAGTTGTCGGCAATTCAGATTGGTGATGGTTGTGATGAGATTGGGGTCTGTTTTTTGGGCTTCAGTATAACAATTTAACGTTTTGTTATTTAATGGAAAATTTTTTCGATTTTGCATCGGTCAATATTGCGACACCATACTATATAATAGACAGGGCTGCGTTGAGGCGTAACATGGAGGTTCATGCTGATGTTCAGCGGCGTACTGGTTGTAAGGTTTTGCTTGCGCTTAAGGCGTTTTCTACTTGGGGTTTTTTTGATGATATGGCGCCGTTTCTTGCGGGGGTTACGGCGAGCAGTCTCAATGAAGTCTTTTTGGGCAAAGAAGAATTTGGCAAAGAAATTCACATGTATTCGCCTGCGTATTCTGAGGCGGAGTTTGAGGCGGCGTTGCCGTTAGTTGATTACATCGTGTTCAATTCTGCCGGACAATTTGAACGATTCAAACCTCTAATTAAACATCAGCACCGGAAAATTCATTGCGGATATAGAATCAATCCCGAATACTCTGAAGTCCAAATGGAAATTTATAATCCGTGTACGAATCGTTCCAGATTTGGTATTCGTGCGGAGATTTTGCAAGAGGTATCGTTGCGTGGAATTGACGGATTTCATTTTCATACAATGTGTCAACAAGGTTCGGATGTTCTTTTTCGGACGCTTGAACTTGTGACGGAGCGTTTTGAGAAATATTTCAAAAAGATCAAGTGGATAAATTTCGGCGGCGGTCATCATATTACCCGCAAGGGTTATGATGTGGATGGGTTGTGTGAGATAATCAGTACGTTCCGTGAGCGGTATGGTCTTGATGTATTTCTTGAGCCGGGTGAATCTCATGTATTGAACACGGGTTATTTGGTTGCGACTGTTCTTGATGTGATTTCTAATCCGTCGAGTATAGATGTTGTGATACTTGACACGTCGGCGGCTGCTCACATGCCGGACATATTAGAAATGCCGTACACTCCTGAAATTCTGGGGGCAAAACGCGTAATCGAATCAAACGATACTGACATGCCGCTTGAGGAGGGGCGTTACAAATATATTATTGGGAGCAAGACGTGTTTGTCGGGTGATATTATTGGCGAATATTTATTTAAGAAACCGCTTGCGGTTGGTGACAGAGTAACTTTAGCCGACATGTCGCAATACACCATTTGCAAAAACACAACTTTCAACGGACTACGATTACCGTCAATTGTCTCATGCGACAGCGGAACTCCCGACGGCAACGTAAAAGTCATTCGCGAATTTCATTATGAAGATTACAAAAGAAGATTGTCGTAAATCCAAAAAACAACATCCGGTCAATGACTACGGAATGCTCGTTTGTGTGAGGACATCATTTTCCACCAAGCGATGCAAGCCTACGGTTTGCAAAACTACAATATTTTGACTCTTGCAGGATCAGATAAATGGAACTTTTTTTCAGACTATACTTTCGGCGGTCATAAATGTATGTTTTTACCCCGTAGAGGCGGGAAGGCTTGGATGCATTCGTCAGGTAGGCGTTTAGGGTTCGCTGCCGAATGCCTCACCTGTCTAACGTCATTTCTATGACCGCCGAAAGTATATCAGTGAAATACTTCAATGCTGTAGTAAAACAAACCTTATTTACAACCTGATTTTCTTACAAAAACAACCTTAGTAGCCCGTGAATACCTCACATACATAACACCAAAATTTTTTTCGCACGCAGATGACGCAGATTGTCAGGATTTGCGCAGATTTTTTTATAAATGCCTGTTCTTCTTTATCTGCGAATATCTTTTAAATCTGTGTTATCTGCGTGCTAAAAAAGGTTAAGGTAGATATTTTTTTATTGTCAATGGCTAATAAGGTTGTTTTGTTTAGGAAAAATCAGGTAAAAATAAGGTTGAGTTAAAAACGGATATTTCGCTGATATATTACCAAAAAACCGAAAACGGATTTTACGGTACCAGCACAATGAGTACAATAGCGAGTGATCATGTCATGAAAATATTTTTGAATTTTTTGTTTACTTCACTTATTCTCATAAGTGTAAACAATGTCTTTGGACAAAATGTATCGTTCGAGTGTGAACCTGCGAATGATTGGACGGCTTTGCTTGATCGTAAGAATGGTTGGCTTGCCGGAGACGGAATTTTTACGTTGGGGCTTGAAGGAAATTCGCGGCAAGGGAGTGCCGGCGAAAGTAGCAGAACGCTCTTCCTTTTCAGTGATTCTTTTTTTGGCAGTGCCAATGACGACGGGACATTTAGCTCGCCGATCACAATGACGAATCACTGCGTTGGTGTTTTGGATGGCAACAAACCAGATCAGAAAAAAATGCAGTTTTTATACAACACCGATGCGGACGGAAAACCATCGAATCTGTTTGACAAACATTTTTGGTTGGGAGATGGTATCGTTATCAACTCCACACTCCATACCACCGGAACTGTAGTTGACCCGAAGACATGGACTCTCGAAGGAACATGGATGATTTCCGTACCAATCAAAAACAACTTGCCCGACTTCAAACAAACCCAAATACGTCAAGAAAGTCTGTTTCACAAAAAAGGTGTTTGGGAAGTACTCTTCGGAATCGGAATTACCGACTGCGGCGAAGATATATACGTCTACGGATTTCGAGACAAAAAAGGTGAAATGTTCTTCCCACGCCAACTTGTAGTCGCCAAAGCTCCTCGTAAATCATTCGGACAAATATCAACTTGGCAATTCTGGACAGGTAAATATTGGAGCAGCGCAATAGCGGATTGCAATTGTGATGATGCTAAACTTGCCGATGGAATTTCTAACGAACTCAGCGTAACGAAAATGAAAGGAGGTATACATGACGGAAAATTTATTCTCGTTTACACGAAAGGCTGTTTAGGTACATCATTGAATTTTGCGATTTCCAATTCTCCTTACTCAAAGTTCACAGATGAGCAGACTTTTTACATTTGTCCCGAACCGAAAATGTACGAACAAGAAGTAAAACGAACACTCGGAGAAAAAGCGAATGTCGTGACATATAACGCCAAAGCCCATCCACGACTCTCACAACCGGAAGAACTCATCGTGTCCTACAATCTAAACGTATTCGGAATGAAAGAAGGAACATTTTTCAAAAGTAAAAAATATGGCTTCCCCCGTTTCGTGCGTCTAAAATTCACAAAATCACACGAAAATAAAATTAAGTAATACATCAGTGAAAATTGGCAACGCGGTAGTAAAACAAACCTTATTTACAACCTGATTTTCTTGCAAAAAAACCTTAGTAGCCCGTGAATACCTCACAAACATAATACCAAAATTTTTTTGGCACGCAGATGACGCAGATTGTCAGGATTTGCGCAGATTTTTTTATAAATGCCTGTTCTTCTTTATCTGCGAATATCTTTTAAATCTGTGTTATCTGCGTGCTAAAAAAGTTAAATTAAAAATATTCTTCCCTTCCTGTGAAAAATGAAAACGCAACACTATCACATTTTCGGACTGATTCTGATAATGCTTTTTCCGACAATTCTGACGTATTTTTATTTTGTTTTATTTGCGGGCGGTTCGGGTGGTTTGCCAAAAATGATTTATTCTTTCGGCAAAGTGATTCAATTTCTTTTGCCGATGTTTTGGTTATATTTTGTTGGTCGAGTTTCGATTTTATCGCGGTCAAAATTTTGTGTTGATGAGGTTGTGATTCGAGGGGGTGATCAAAAAAAGTTGTTGGTGTGTGGTGATTTGTTTTGGTATTATTTTTTTGAGGGGATAATTTTTGGTGTTTTGGTATTTTTTGGGATATTATTTTTGTATTTGTTTTGGTTTGGGGTTGTTGGTGGTGAGTTGGGAGTTGGTTCTCGTGCGGTTGATGTGATTAGGCAAAAGGTTGATGGATTTGGTCTGGTTGATTGGCGGTTATTCTTGGTACTTGGTATTTTTTATGTTGTGATTCATAGTGGTTTGGAGGAGTATTTTTGGCGTTGGTTTATTTTTGGCGGGTTGTGTGAATATTTTGGTTGGTGTGTTTGTTTGGTGATTTCGGGATTTGGTTTTGGGTTGCATCATGTTTTGCTTTTGGGTACGTTTTTTGGTTTTGGCTCAATGTTATGTTGGTTGGGGGCGTTTGGTGTTATGGTTGGCGGAATGTATTGGGCGTGGCTTTATCAAAGAAGCAACTCATTACTAAGCGCATGGCTAGGACACGGAATAATCGATGCCGCAATTTTCCTAGTCGGATACCTAATCTGCTTCACCTAAATTTCACATTCACAATCGTATAATTTCACATAATTTCACAGGAAAGTAATGGAAGGTAATGGAAGAATATTTTTAAGGCTCTTTTATCGTTTCTTGTTGACGAGTTAAAACAAAGTATAAAAGCAAGTTACGATAAATTGTCGCCCTGCATTGCATAAAAAACCAGTCAACATTACTCAAACCAATTCGCAACTGGTTATCAGTTTCCCCCTCCCTTAATAACTAACGAAACCACCATACCACTTTCCCTTAT
>JAISQS010000359.1 GCA_031274045.1 Planctomycetaceae bacterium
GATTGGTGCGCCGTTTTTGAGCCAAATGATAATTTTGTCTTCCTGCTCATCAGGATTCGCCCAAATGATTTCTCTAATTTTATCGATCAAAACAGCGGCTTGCCGAAAATACTTTCGACTTTTTTTGTCACGTGAAAGAATCGTTTTATCGGTTGCCAATGCCGCTTCAAGTAGTAGAAAATCTTTTTGCATCGCCGTTCGAATGCTTGGATTTTTTGTTGTAGCAAGAATGGCATTTCTCAAATTGTCATCAACAACATCGCCAACATCATGAACCCGATCACGCTTTGCCATTTCAACAAGCCATTTACTCGCAAAAGTCGAATGAAACCCGCGCCATTTTTTCCATTCACTTTCTATTTCTCTTGACATCGCAATTTGATAATCGTTACTTAATATCACATCAAGTAATTGGCGGCAACGGACGGCAATCAAATCAAACGTACCATCTTTTCTAACAGCACGGGCAACTGAAGTATCAACAACAAGCGTTTTCGTTTTTTTTGTCATATTATTTTGTTCCTTTTCTTGCCGAAGCAACTGCGTCAATAAAATTGCCTTCCGCTTCCAACTCTACTTTGCCGAAATCGACGGGCCAATTACCAAACGTTCCTTTTTCGCTTAATTTTGCAGTTGAAACTTCGGTCGTGCCGTTTTTGTCACGTTGAAACCAATGAAGCGCAACAATGTCCGTACTGATTTGCCGTTTTGCAACAAGTGTTTGTAACGTTATCAACAGCAGCGCACTGTGAGTTTCCGCAACAACTTTAACGCCGCGATTCGCAGCTTCAACCAGTATTTCCGCTAACGTTTGTTGAGCGCGCGGATGGAGATGAATCTCCGGTTGTTCAAGATAAACCAGTTGACCGGATTCGGCGGTGAGCAGCGCAACCAATATCGGTAACGTTTGCGAAACACCAAATCCCACATCAGCAATATTCACCATATCTGTACGGTTTCGACCGTTTTTCGGCAACCGGTTAACCATGACTTCAATTTGCGCATCGTTTAACCGCTTTGCCGAAATTTTCGATGTGAGACCAAGCCGAGAAAGATTTTGACAGAGTTCGTCCAACTTGTCCGATTTCGTCTCCGCCCAACTTGCAATAATACTTGCCGTATAATATTCGAAACGTTTTGGGAAATCCGGTCCCGTACCGGTTGCTTGATAAACACGTTCAGGATTGCCGCGAAGACCGGGAACATGAAGAACCTGACAAACAATCTGCCGCGTTCTGTTGTTGAAAGACGAAATGAAACCGGAAATCTTTTCTTTTTGTCCCGATATTTTTTCAAATGACGCAGAACAATATTCCGGCGGCACGTCAATTCTGAACGTAAATTTATCACACCCTTTTGAAAACATCTGCTCATACAAAGTGAATTTGACATTTTCGCCATTGAGCAATAACAACCCCGATGGAGCGTAAGGTGCTTCCAACGTTTGTTTCAGTAACAATAAAGGCTGCATAAAACTGGACTTGCCGGAACTATTCGCTCCGGCAAGAAGCGTCAACGGCTTTATGTCGAGTGTGATTTCCGAAGCAATCGATTTGAAACCGGCAACGGAAAGTTTTGTAATTCCTTGTGTTTTTTTCATCTTCGTTTATGGTAAAAAAAGTTTTTTTTGAGAACACGAAACACGCGAAAGGGAATTTTTCACGGGAAGGGAAGGTAAGGTAATGAAATGAAATGATATTTTTTTGAGAATACTAAACAAACTAAATATGCGAAACAAATAAACGAAATTTTGTTATAAACTCTTTTCGACAACTTACAACTAATTTATTTTTTAACGCGAAATACGCGAAAAAACAAAATACGCAAAAAAATTTGTTGCGCGCGAAGTTTTTATTTTCAACGCGGAAAGCGCGGAAGTACGGAAAACGCGGAATACGAACTTTCAAAAATTTTCCGCCCATTCCGTCTTTCCGCGATTTCCGCGTTGAAAAAAGAATTTTCTCCTCCGCCCTCTCCGCGCCTCCGCACGCAATATTTTTCGTTGCGCACAAAGGACACGAAAGTTTTGATCTGTTGGAATAATTCACAGGAAGTTAATGGAAGGTAATGGAAGAATATTTTTTTGAGAATACGAAACAAACTAAACAAGCGAAACAAACGAACGAAATTTTGTTATAAACTCTTTTCGTTTATTTTGTATTTTTCGTTTGGTTCGTATCTAAAAAAAATTAAAACTTGTTTTTTATTTGGTGTCTCCTAGAAAGGTTACGCGGCGTACTTCTTCCGGTGTTGTTAATCCTTTTTTGATCTTCTCAATTCCATCCAGTTTCAATGTCGGTATTGTGCGTTCGTTGAATATGTAGTTTGAGATAGCGTCTTCGTTGGCGTTGTGTCTTACTAGTTCGCGAATGTTGCGGTCAACTTTTACCATTTCATACAACCCCAATCGTCCCGCATAACCTGTATTGTTACACAACTGACAACCGACCGCTCTCGGCACACGAATATTGACATCATCAACCCATCCGAAAAATTCGCGGTCACTATCACTTGGCGAATCGAATTTGACGCAGTGCTTACACGGTGTTCGTACTAAACGTTGCGCAATTACAAGACGCAACGCCGAATTTACCAACTCCGGCGCAACACCAAGATTCAATAACCGCGTCACCACTCCAACCGAATCATTCGCGTGCAATGTTGATAACACAAGATGCCCCGTCAACGAACTCTTAATCGCAATATCCGCCGTCTCCGCATCACGTATCTCGCCAATCATTATCACATCAGGATCATGCCGCAACGTACTCCGCAACGCACGATTAAAATCAACACGATCACTGTCAATCCGCACCTGATTGATTCCATTCAAAGGAATCTCAACCGGATCCTCTATACTCAAAATATGCAACGTCCCCGCCCGCTTCAAATGACGCAACGCAGCATAAAGAGTCGTCGTCTTGCCGCTGCCAGTCGGTCCCGAAAGCAAAATAACTCCATGAGCATTGTCAAGAGTCGAAAGCAACAACCGCAAATGAGCATCACTCATCCCAAGCATGTCCAACTCCGCAAGCTCCGCCAACGTATTCTCCGTCGCCAAAATCCGCAACGTCATCTTCTCCCCATAAAGCGTCGGAATCGTCGCCACACGCATAGAAATCTCATCACCCGCAACCATCAACGTAAGTTGACCATCTTGCGGAATACGATGTTCGGCAATATTGAGACCGGAAGAAACCTTAACAGCAGAAACTAATTCACTCATGTTGTCCAAAGAAAGCGTCTGATCAACTCGCATCAAACCATCAACTCGAAGCCGAATATAACCGGTATCTTGCTCAAGATCAAAATGAATATCACTCGAACGAGATAACATCGCACGCAACACTATCTCCTCAAGCAAACCAAGCGGAGTCCCCGCCAAATCACCCGTCGATTCAGGATAATACTTCTTAATATAGACTTGCACATCCGCCGGAGATTTCGCACGCAAAACCTTAACCGGCATTCCAACAAGAGTCTCAACTTGCGACAAAGAAAGATAATCCTCATCATCAGACATCACAACATACAAAAACTCATCACTCAACATTATCGGCAACACCCCAAGACGACGCGCAACAGCAGAAGATAACCTCCTCAACGCCTCACGATCAGCCACAACTCGCGAAAGATCAATCACAACATCATCTGACAACATATACGTAACATACTAAAAAAGTTTAATGATTATCCGACGTTAGCGACGGGGGCTTGCCCCCTCGTTCCACACATCTTTACAACGTGCGTTTTTTGAGAATACGAATCAACGAAAAATACAAAACATAACGAAATTTTGTTTAACGCGAAACACGCTAAAAAACGAAAATCGCGAAAGTGATTTAAAAATGTATTCATTAAAATTTCGCGCATTTTGTATTTTCGCGTGTTTCGCGTTAAAAATATTTTTTGGAAATTACGTTTTGTTTATTCTGTATTTTTCGTCTGTTTCGTATTCTCAAAAAAATTTGTATGGAGTTTAGCAAGAGTTTTTGGGTATCATTTTGGTATCATTTTAATTCTCAATGAAAATAAAGTATCAAATGAAAATTTAGCAATAACTGATCAGACCGCTGAACACCACCGCCGTAATCAATATCACCGGATTGATCAATCGACGCAATACGAAGCCGAGTAACTTTCACCGGATAACTAAATGATTCCATTTGACGCAAAAAATTAAAAACATCCGAAAACCTACCCTCAATCTTGCAAACATACTCCTCATACTTCAACGGCGGAACAACTTCTTTTACGGTCGTGTTGTTTGCGGTTTGTTTTGTTGTGTTTTTTGTGGAGTCTTTTGCGGTTGTGCTTTTTGTTGTTGTGTTTTTTGCGCCGGTTCGTGTTGTGTTTCTTGTGTTTGATTTTGCGGCGGATTCTGCGGCGTTTGCGGATGTGGCGGAACCGATTGCGAGCATAAGTTTATTTTGCGAGACTATTGAAGCGAATTCGGACAGCACGGATTCTTTGTTGTGTTGGGTGATCTTTTTGCGTGCTTTTGCAATCGTCTCCATCTCGCGTTTTTTGGCAATTGCATTCTTTTCACGAACGATTATCTGCTCTTGAGCAAGTATAATTTCGCCGTCATTTTCAATTGTGGGCAAAGGATTCGGCGGTTCACTTTTAACGTATTTTGATTGCAAATCAGCCACCTCCGCAGAAAGAGGATCAAGCCAATATTTCCGCGCCGCATAAACAATTATGATCGCAAAAATAATCCCAAGTGCCGTCCGGTGGAACGTCCTGAATTTGCCCCACATCGACGCTATATCAGAATACCAAATACGCAATTGACGACGTATCGCACGTTTCATAACAAAATTTAATGTTTGTCGGTTTTTGAATCAAAATCTTGCAGACAACAACGAGCAAATTTCACAAGCAAATTTCACAAGCGAATTTTTACTGATTATTTCGTTTTTTGTGGGGCTTTTACATCGTGCCTTTTATCAAGCACTGTATCAATACAATGTATCAACGCCCTGAAAGGGCAAAATATCATAGCGTAGGGCAACGCCCTACGA
>JAISQS010000380.1 GCA_031274045.1 Planctomycetaceae bacterium
CATGAAATAATAAAAGAGTTTTTTGCAAAACTGAACCGCAACTTGTGACCAATTTCCCCACCCTTAATAACAACGAAGTAGAGACGCAATGCATTGCGTCTCTACATTACGCGCCCTTATCCCTTATTGTTTGGGTTGTGGCGTGACCACGAACTTTATCCGTAACAAATAAGGGGATAAGTGGGAGTGGTATGGCGGTTTCGTTGGTTATTAAGGGAGGGGGGAAACTGATAACCAGTTGCGAATTGGTTTGCGTAATATTGATTGGTTTTTTATGCAATGCAGGGTAATAATTTATTGTAACTCGCATTTATGCTTTATTTTAACACGTCAACAAGAAACGATAAAAGAGCCAAAAAAATTTTAGCACGCAGATAACGCAGATTTTAAAGATATTCGCAGATAAAGAAGAACAGGCATTCATAAAAAATCTGCGCAAATCCCGATAATCCTCGCCATCCGCGTGTCAAAAAAGGTTTGTTCTACGACCACGTTGCAAATTTTCACCGATATATTACCCTTTCGTTTACTTTGTATTTTCGTCTTTTTGGGTATCCTCCTTTTTGCGCATATCCGAAAAAAGATTCAACATCAACTCCACACGATTCGCTTCACGGCAATTTGTCAGGATTTTTGCGGCTTCTTCTAGTTGCGTTCTCTGCGGATAACCCGCCACAACATCACCCGACACCCCCACCCGCAAAACCGCATCATCAAACCGATCAAACATCGCCGCCACCTCCAACAACGAATAACGTACATCAAGAAAAAATACATCAAGAACTTGCTCCGGCGTTTGCATTTTTAATCCACAAATAAAAGGTTAATAAAAAATTCATAAATAATTTTTCGACATAACTTCGCAAACCATAAGGATACATTCCTACGGAATACAAAGATTCGATGAAGGATTCATTTTCCTGTTTTGCAAGCCGTAGGCTTGTATCGCTCGGTAGAAAACGTACACCCCACACAAACAAGCATTCCGTAGGAATGCAACCTACTTGCAAGCCGTAGGCTTGCATCGCTCGGTAGAATGTAGGAATACAATCCTATTCGTCAATGTCCTTAAAAATGTATCGTTCATCGTATTTCATATCAAATTTTTTCAAAAACTCCAAATATTCTTCTCTGAATGTGAATTTTTTATGATGCTGCTCTTGCGCTTCAACATAATTGCAGACATCAGAAATTTGCGATTTTCCATAACTGAACGCACCAAATCCTTCCTGCCAAGAAAATCTTCCCCAAACCAACTTTTCTTTGTTAATCCATTCCGAACTGTCGCGTTTTACTTCTTGCACTAAATTAGACAATGCTTGTGTTGGACGAAAACCAAACAAAATATGTACATGGTCAGGCATTCCGCCAATAGACAAAACTTTGTGTCAGTGCTTTTGTATTATGGCGATAATGTATTTGTACAATCTCTCTTGCCACGATCTATCAATCAACGACATTCGATTTTGCACAGCAAAAACGGTATGAATATGAATCTGTGTGTATGTATTTGCCATATTGTTATGTATTTATTTAGGAACTCTACCGAGCGACGCATTCCTACGGAATGCAACAATACACGATGTCCCCATCGCCTACCGAGCTACGCATTCCTACGGAATGCAAAAACACACGAGGTACCCATCGTCTACCGAGCGACGCATTCCTACGGAATACAATAACACACGAGGAATCCATCGCCCATACAATCAGCAAAATCTATTGACAATCACACACGAACAATCAAAAACGCGAATCCATCACTTCTTTTTTTGCAACCTCTCAATCTCCTTGACCGAAATCCCCGCAGCCCCTGCTATCGTCTCCTTGTCTATCCCACTTAGCAACAACTTGATCACCATATTATTACGTGTATTTCTCTCCGCTTCCAACTTAGCTTGCCATTCGGCTTCTTTTTTCTTCAATCTGGCTTCATGTTCTGTTTCCGACAACCATTTGAACTCTCTTAAAAACTCAGCAATACTTGTACTCATTTTTGACCTCATAAAATTTTCTTCGTTTAACTTGAAAAAAACATCGAGAAAAGCGGTTAACTCGCTTTGATCACTTCTCTCTACGTTTCCACCCACCGAGACCGGAATTTTAGCCCTTGATCGAATCTCTTCCAAGACCCGCTCAAACTCTTCTTGAGCAACTTCACAGTGCATACTTTTGACACAATGACAATCCGATGCCGGAAGCTCATGCACCAACACTATTCGAATCGGAAACATTCGAATGTTAACTAAATAAATTCCATCTCCCTCATACACAAAAGGAATCGATAGCCGCTCCAAATACCCAAAAAGCTTGTGCGGATAATGACTCGTAACTATCGTACCAGTTATATCATCAACATCAGTACGAAACTTCACCATGTACAACAGACAATAAGCAACCGTCTTGTGGAAAGTCTCAATATTAGCACTGTCACCAGGTCCTTTGTACTCAATAATATTTACCTTGCGAAAATTTTTTGTTAAGGCTGATTTGACAACAACATCAGCATTCATAATAACAATAAGATCTACCTTCAATTGCCCCGACGTAACCGTAAACTCATTCAGAAACGACATCGCATCCCTGTTCTCAATATTGTCCATCTTAACGGCAGCAACAAACGCCGAATGCCAATCAGTATTACTCATGAAAAAACCTATAAAATGTCAGTATTGCCGACAGGGATTATTTGGTATACCAGCACGTTTCCCACACCTATTAGGGACGAAGGCAAGCCTCGCCCCTACAATATTTGGCGGTTTGGCGAACCTGTACCGATGTTGGCGTTGCCCTATAAATAATTTTAGCTCTATTGCCGCTTTGAATTGATGCACCAAATCTCCGATTCGATTCGTCAACACAAAACCACAATAGAGCCAAATTACAAGTTTAATGGGGACTGCTTTTTTGCCGTTACTCTTGTGCTTCGGCTTCATCCGATTTCTTGCGTCCAATTACCTCCGGCTCCGCACCGTCAGCAGCCGCTTCCTCCTCCGAAACCTCAACAGGCAACGCACACGTAACCACCACCGCAGATGAATCAACCAACGACACCACCCCAGACGGCAACTCAATATCCGATACATGAAACGTCTGATTGAACGCCAGATGATTTATATTGACAACAATATGCTCCGGCAAAGATGCCGCCTCACACTCCAACTCTATCTGATGAAGAACATGTTTAACAACACCACCCTCCTTAGTTCCGGGTGCCTCACCACGAAGCTCAAGCGGAACCGTAACACGTATCTTCTCATGCTCACTAACACGCGCAAAATCAACATGCAAAATACGATTGCCCCACGTGTTCCATTGCACCTCCTTTATAAAAGCCTTCTCCGCAATATCACCCGAAAGCTCCACAAAACGATTACCATGCCTCACCACCGCAGACAACTCATCAGCAGACAAAGTCAAACTCTGCGCCGCCTGCTTATGCCCATAAATTACAGCAGGAACACTCCCGCCATCACGCAACCGCTTGTTGCGCCGCTTACCATACGAATCACGTAACTTTACCGTTAATGTCTGTACTTTTGCCATTGCTCTCTACAAGTATGCTTGATACCTGATAAAAATTTACAGCAGACAATAGATACCAAATCACTTGCCCGCCAAACAACCAATAAAATCGATAACCACAACGTTACCGCCAATTTGCCATTGCCGTACACCAAATACACCAAAACAAATTTCCAAAAAAGCCCCACCCAGAAACCCACGCCCGAACACACATAAAAACCAAGCCCGAATTTAAGGAGGCGTAATTGTGATACATTTTTATAGTCTTACAAGCCCCCCTGTAAGAACCCACAAGAACACATGGAATAATCCACAGGAAGATAAAGGGAAGGTATGAGAAGAAGGGAGTTGAGGGAAGAATGTATAAAATTTCCGTATTACCAGACCTTGAAAAAGTCAAATATCATAACGTAAGTCAACGTTACCGTTATACCACACAAGTTTTTTTTTTTGAGAATACAAAACATACGAAAAATACAAAATAAACGAAAAGAATTGATGGTAAAATTTCGTTTTTTTCGCATATTTTGTTTATTCCGTATTCTCTAAAAAAATAAGATATCGAAAGATGTGTAATATAACAAGGCGGGACACCCGCGTTCCAACCCTTTCCTTCCTGTAAAAATTTACCCAAGTTCCAAGTTCAGAGTTCCAAGTTTCGAGTTCGTCTTTATTTTTCCAGTGCGTAGAGTAGGATGTTGACGGAAAGACTTAGCGCGGATTCTTTGGTGTAGCCGCGACACTCCAACGTCCCCGTACTCTCCAACGAACAACTAATATCATTCGGCGAAAATACCACCACCCAACGATCATTGACCTTCACCCCATACAACTCCGGCTCAACACTCCTCTTCTGAACCGTCATCGGCTTGCCCGGCACCCGTTCCGGCACCCGCAACTCCAACGACTTAATCACACGCCCGCCAAATTTGTCCGACAACAATTCATCATCCGCCTGAATCGGTATCATCGGGTTTTCTGCGAAAATCACTTTCATCTCCGATTGGAACGATTCCGTGAATGCTTTGGCGGAACAGATTGAGTTTACGTACAAAAAACCGCCGGACAATAAATATTTTCTCAAATTGTCGCGTTCTTGTTTGGAGAATTGGAATTTACCGCGTCCGTGCATAAAGAGGAACGGATAGTCAAATAACTTTTTCCCAGCCGGATTGACCAACTCCGTGTGAGCCTCCACCGGAATCCCCATGTTTGATTCAGACCAATACAACAAATTCGGCACCGCTCTCGGCGCGACACTCGCCCCGCCGCCATGATCCAACACCGAAACAAATACACGCCCGCGCGGATTGTCGCCAGCCGCGTCGTTCTTGATGTCGTGTGCCATCTGATCTTTTGTCCGCAACTCCCGATTAGTCGCATACGCCAGAATATTCAACGCAATCCCACGCCCGGCATCAACCTGACGTTGGACAATTGGAGGATAATTGCCGTCGCGCTGGAAAATTTTTGCCAGTTCCAAAAGGCACGAAACCGATGGACGCTCAATTTTGCCCTCAGCATTGCGAACCGGCGGAAGATACACAACACTTGTCCTGCAACCAAAATTTATCCCCTCAATCGGACGAATCTGATCCGGCTCAATCAACTCGTCCGCAGACCAAATCGGATGAGACCGCTCAAGAAGCGAAAGCCGATACTCCGGCTCCGGCAAAACCCGACGCATCAACTCCCTAAAACCAGCATCAAACGAACGGTCATTCGATTGCGCCTCCGCCATAATAAAACCGCCTTGATCGAGATAGCTACGTAAATTGGACGCGAGTTTTTTCGTCTCGTCGTCTGTTTTGGGCAAAGGAGAATTGTTACCGGAAAAATAGAGAACAGGCGATTGCAAAAGATCATCAACAGTTGCCCGCCGTACATCAACAATCTGCCAAGTCAAATCCAAACCCCAACGCCGCTCCGCATGAAAGGTCAAATTGTTCGCGTCGTTTTGATGCAGATTCCAAGTGTCATCGTCTGAGTATTGCATTTTGGCAAGCAGAACGGGGCGGCGACCTTTTGCCAAAAAAAGCAACGCCATCGCGGTTTGAGAATCTATAAAAGTCCCCTCACGCCAACTCCCGTCAACCTTATCACGCAAGTTCAATAACTTGTCCGTCCCCTCGCGATACCAATCATGCGCACCGATGAAACGTTGATTCGTCATGCGACCGACACGCTCAAGAGCATAAAGATAATAGTATAAATACGTCCCCTCAACTCCCGGATTTTTTGAAACAGAGAAATGATCCGCGATCCACTTGAATCCGTTCCTCAATTTGTCCGCCGCCAACTTCTCCGATTTCTGAAAGCAAATTATCTCCTCGCCGCGAACGACCGCACTATCCCGCTCAAGAACGCCCGCCGTGATTATCAAACTCGCTAATCCTGCACAAGTCATGCTGCCGCGTTGGTCTGTGCAGCCCGTACCGGTCGGCGACGGAACATAACCCCACGAACCCGTCGCAGGAATACCGACATTTTGCGTATCACGCCAATACCGATACGCCCGCTTCCACGTGTCATTCTTCACAAGAACACCAACTCGCTCCGCCTCATAAAGCGCAAGAATCGAAAATTGAGAATTGGACAAATCCGTCCTGCCGCTATTTGCCGTGTAATCCCAACCGCCATCATGCGGACTGTCCGACTTGTGATATTGATTACGCTCAAGCAACTCAACATTCTTCCTAATCAGAAGCCGATCCTTGTCCGGATCAACAAGACAAAACGCCATCGTTTGAAGAGCAATAGAATAATTACGACCGGCTTTCTCACCCGCAAACGCACGCAAATAATTCATCCCCTTGCGAATAACACTAGAATTCTTCGGCTCTCCGCAACTAATCAGCGCAATTATAACAAGCGCAGTCGCACCACAACGTTCCTGCCCCGACACCTCATCCCAATTACCTTTTTCTTTTTGGCGGGTTTTCAGGAACTGCTTGCCGTGTTCAATTGCGGCGCGTACTTGCTGCGGGTCTATGTCCTGCGAATAGACCGGAGAAAATTTGAACAACAACAACAATAATGAAAATAACAATAACAATAAAAGTTTTCGCATTGGCAAATCACCTCTACCCGATTCTGATCACGAACCAAAGACACTGAAAAATATCAACACGTGTAATATATCAGCGAAATATTCGCTGTAATCAACCTTATTTATAACCTTATTTTTCCTAACAAAACAACATTAGTAGTATTGACAATAAAAAAAATATTTACCTTATTACCTTGTTAAGTAGTGAGTTTTTAGTGTCAATCCACTAAAACTAAAAACTCACTACTAAAAACTACTCTGGCTACTAAGGTTGTTTTGTTTTGGAAAAATCAGGTAAAATAAGGTTTGTTTTACTATCACGTTGCCAATTTTTACTGATATGTTACAAATTTTTAGAAGTTCATATTCCGTATTTTCCGTCTTTCCGCGTTTTCCGCGTAAAAAATATTCCTAAAAAAATAAAATCTAGCCAAAGACATCTTGCATTTTTTTTCAAGTTAGAATATCATGCTCGCCAACTCGCTGTGTCGGCGGGTTTAGTCGTGACGAGTTTCAATTTGTTTGTATGACAAATTTGACTCGTCTGTTTAGGTCAATGATTTATCGTTACAAAAAATAATTGTTATTGATCAAAAGAACGATGCGGTATTTTTGATGACAATAGATCATTTAACATTTAGTTACATTTTTTCAAAATGTACAAAAAAAAATTTGGGAGAAAAAATCATGCAAAAGACAAATTCAGTTTCGGTTTTTAACGAAATTTCGCTTAATTTTAAGGGCGAAATTCACAATGTTAAAATAGGTAGGGGGGGGGGGGCTACGTTATAAGCGTAGAATTTTTTGTGAGAATAAATCTGACGATTCTGGTCACTCTTCCAAAAAACATCTTGCGTTTTTTGGTTTTACTCTTGTTGAGCTTCTGGTGGTGATAGCGATTATTGGGATGTTGATCGCTTTGCTTTTGCCCGCTGTTCAAGCCGCCCGTGAGGCGGCAAGACGAATGCAATGCACAAACAACCTGAAACAGATCGGTCTTGCAGTTCACAATTTTCACGATAGCCAAAACGGTTT
>JAISQS010000413.1 GCA_031274045.1 Planctomycetaceae bacterium
ACGGCTTGCCAAAATCAGACTCATCAACTCCACACGCACGCAATAAACTACGATGCGGCGCACGACTGTCACCCTTCTTTATCGTATCCGATCTCATATCAATCTCTCAAAATTTTTTCGAAACTCAAAACACTTTTTCAATTACCATCGCAAGTCACGTTAATGATTCGCGGGGCAGTTTATGTGTTGGTGAACGTAAGGTAAGTGCCGCATAAACCATTCTGCATTCTGCACTCTGCACTCAATAGACTATTTCATGTAGATTGGCAATGCTCCGTTTTCTAGTTGTAGGATGGTTAGGTTTATTGCGGTTGTGTATACTTGTCCGATGTATCCTTGTGACCATGAGCCGTCTGCGCTGGCTTCTTTTATGATTCTGTTGAATAGTTTATCGCGGTATTCTTTCCATTCTTTTCCGCCTTGTCTGTATTTTACTTGTGCAAAGTAGTAGTGTGCGTAATGCCAATGTCCGTAGTCGGCGTTGCTTGCAATATTGCCTAGATTTTTGTCGCAATAGTTTATCAAGTTCGGCACAAATTTGTCGTCATATTCTCCTGCGTTGAAGAGGCAAGCGATGGCGGCTGCGCTGATTGGCGGTCGTCCTCCACCTCCTTGTATGTTGTATTGTATTCCTTCGGCACCTTGTTTTATTGAGCATTTGTGGATGTATTCGATTGCCTTCTCGATTATTTCTTTTGGGACAGTAATTCCCGCGTTACGGCAACCGCGCAATGCCTGAACTTGTGTGATGGTTGTTGAGCCTTCGTCAAAATCACCGCCGTCTTTGGCACTGACGTACCCCCAACCTCCCGCTTTGGTTTGTGCTTGTCCGCAAAATTTGACTGCTTTTGTCATCACGTCCATTAGCTCTGCGCGTTGTCGTTCGTCTTCTTCTTCACCGAGAACTTGCGAGAGGAACAGGAGTCCGAAACCGTGACCATACGTGTAACGATCATCACTCTCCGAACCGACAAGCCCATTTGTTCTGGCTTGGCGGACAAGAAAATTTATCGCGGCACGGATATTTTCCGCGTATTTACCTTGTGTCGCTGTTGAGCCTTCTGCAAGAAGTGCAATCCCCGCCATACCTGTCATTGCCGACGGATACGCTCCGCCATTTGCCTCCCAACTCCCTTTTCGAGACTGATTTGACGCAAGCCAATCCAAACCGCGCGAAACAACACGATTCAACTCCGCATCAGAAACCTGACCAAAAATATGCCCAACAGAGAAAAACATAAACACAACCAAACAAGTAAAAACTATATTTGTCCTTTTCATCTTTTTTCCTTTCTATTGTTAGATTGTTAAATTAACAATTCACTAAAATTCGCAACAATTCAGCCATCGCCCGAACACATCACCCACACACGCAGATTTTATCCCAAACAAGACTAATTACAACTCAACAAAAAATAATTTTCAGGTAGTACAAATTATTCGAGTCTGATTGGTTGATATTCCAAACCGTCACCCGTCGGCGTAGCCGACAATTGCCGCGAAGCGTCCCGCCCGCGTTCCAGTCCGATTGTTGCTTTGCGGCAGGGACGCGTTCCGGTGATTGTGCTGTGCTACATTACCGGCTATACATGATGCCGTCGCTGCGCGGCTATTAAAAAACACATCTTAAAATGATGTGTTGTCGCAATCTGAATTTTCCTGTATGATATTCGCCCGCGCACGAAAGAAGGAGTCAACCGCGAACAAAAGAAGCAGTCAACCGCACTCGGAAGAAGCAGTCAACCACACTCGGAAGAAGCAGTCAAAGAAGCAGGCAAAATGTCAATCAAAACAGACAATCAAATAAGTACCGTAGTAACAACGAAACCGCAAACATAACGGCTTCGATATTCAACAAATTTTAATAATCAACCCAAACAAAAAATAACTATGGACAATCCAAAGAATGATCGTTGGGCATTGCTCGCATCCGATCTTGGGATCGAAATTGAAGGCGAGAAAAAGAACGAGAAACAAAACGAAAAGCAAAATAACAACGGACTTGATTCCAATTGTGAGATCAAAAAAGAGATCGCGATTGATACGTCTGTTGCCAATGAATCTGTTGCCAAAACGGATTCGACGGTATTGCAAAAAACGGATTCGGTGTTGGAAAAACCAGCGAATATGAGTAACACGGCAGGCGGGAACACGGACAAATTAAGTCCGAACCAAATCACCGCCAACAATATTGCCGTCAACCATTCCGCTCCGCCAAAAACAATTCCAACTCCTATTCCAACTCCAACTCCTATTCCAAATCCAACTAAAACTCCAACTCCGGCTACAACTCCGACTCCGACTCACATCGCGCACAATCGTCCGGCGTTCGGTGCTGGCATATTGGATGAACCGGACACGCCGGATACGCCGGACACGCCAAAAATTCCCGATGCCGCAAAAATAATTAACCAAATTGCAAACTCGCCGGTGAGCAAAGAACGGGTTAATTTGCCGACAACACTAATCGCCGCTCCGATAACAGCTCAAATAAACGTAACAGTAAATCTGCCGACAAATCAATCAGCAGATTTGCCAACAAACCAATCACCTCAACCAAACAAATCAACTCCTATTACCCAAAAAGATATTGCTCAAACAAGTCAATTTGAAAATAAAGATAAACTTGAGCAAACAAACAAACTCATACAAAACATGCCAACAGATTCATCAAAAAAATCTTTCCTTGAACGTCTCCCATTTAACTTTTTCGGATCGAAAAATAAGGAAGCCGCCAAATCATCAACACCAGAAAACGATCCGGCAACTCAAAATAATTCACCACCGAATCAAAACCAACAGATAAACACAAATAACGAAACCGCCGTCGATCCGTGGAGGCAGATTGTATCCCAAGTGAACAAGATCAGTAACGGAAACGCAACCGCAACCGATCAGGTCAAACCAGATCAGACAAGAACAGACCGCCAACACACACGAACAGAACCACCGCGCACAAGCTACGGAAGAACCGATCTTAACCGAACCGATCTTAACCGAACCGACATCAACCGAACCAATCAAACAAGACCGGAACAAACAGGAACTCCACACAAAAAAAACGATACCACAACCAACACCACCGCAAATCCAACAACAACAACCAACCCAAGATACAATAAACCAAATCCAAATTATCGTTACAATAATTCCGACAAAAACCGCAACACGATTCCTGTTGCCAATACACAAAAAACAACAGACCCAAACACCGCCAACCGCACCCCTGCCAACAACACAAACGAGATCAATAAAGATAAAACTCCAAAATATAACGGATTGCCGAATAGAGGTTTTATTGACTCCAGTAATATAAATCCTGAGCGGTTATTTGATGATGTTGCGGCGGATCCGGAGGAGGTTATTGCATTGATGAAGTTGATTGACGATGGCAGTTTGCAAGAGGACGAGGAGCAGCGCAGACTCGCGTCGTTGTTGGGTGAGCCTTCGCCGGAGAGTAGTTCGCCGCCGTTGCCGCCGCCGTCTCAGACGCAGACCGCCGGTAGGGTTAATCGTTACCCGCAGCAGACAAACCCGTCTAACTTGAACACGAAAAATTTCAGCGCGGGCAATTTTGCGGCAGGCAATAAAATTGACAACAGATATACACCACGAACCAACAATTTGCCAAACAACACGCCGAAAAATTTACAGAGCAATACCCGCAACACAACACCAAATAACACCGCACAAAATACACCAAATAATCAGCCAAATAATCAGACCGGAAATATTAAGGATAGATCAACAGTTGTCATACGAGGCAGACGCGGTTCACGTTTCACCGGATACGATAAAAGGAATACACAAGAAAATACTAACTCCGCGCAGACTGATAATATTGATCCGGCAAACAAAAACACGACGCAAAATTACAACACAAACACGCCGTCGTGGAATGTTGACCAAAACGCGAGGGACATAGATAACACACAGCAAAGAGCAAAAGCACTCTCCAATGATACGCCTGCGGTTGTTGCGAACCCGAATCAGAAGTGGCGCGGAAAACGGTTTGCCGATAAACAATTTGACAGACAAACAGAACACCAAACAGCAGACCGCCAATATAACAGACCCGCGAATGACAACACAAAATACGATAACTCCACCCGCTACAACAATAACCTAAATAACCAAACCAATCTCAACCAAAACACAGGTTACAACAATATACATGACGCGGATTATTTTGATGATATTGATGATGAGGGAGTGGTTACGGAAGAAGAGCGGATGAGTTTTGCTCAGGTTCACAGGAGTATTCCGAGTTGGAGTGATGCGGTCAACCCAATCGTCGATTCCAACATCACAAGACACAACCGCTACCAAAACGACCCAAGACGCGGCAAAAAATAATCACAACACAACGAAATAAATTTTTTAACACGAAGCACGCTAAAAAACGAAATTCGCGAAAGTGATTTTTTAGTGTTTATGAAAGTTTAGCGTATTTCGTATTTTCGTGTATTTCGCGTTAAAAATAATTTGTGGAATAATGAGTCCTATTGCCGAGCGGTCGCGCGTCGGTGATCGTAAGGTCGCCTGCCTTACGATCACAACGCGCGACCGCTTTTTTTGTGCAATCTTTTTTATGGCAAATTTTTTTACGATGAATTTTTTGCCTGCAAATTCTTTCTTAATGATCACGATGTCACCGTTATACGGTTATACAGTTATACGGTCATACGCAGTTACATCTCATCCCTCATCCTCATCCCGTTTCGCAATATCTTTGTTGTACGTCTCGCGCTCCTCTTGATTCATGTTGGAGAGTTTGGCAACCTCGAATGCGTGCGCGAAAACCGGATCATTCAGAATTTGCGGAATACGTTCAAACGACTGTAAATTTTTTAAAAAATATAGCCACTTATCAAAACGCGATTCCAACTCCTTCTCCGTCTTTTGGAAGAGCGGCATCTGAACAAATTTTATTGTCAAACCAGAGTAAAACACAACATTATCATCATCACAATAACGGGCACTGATGTAGAGCTTATTTGGTACAGGGAGTCCGTTGTTGCCAATTACTTCATCAAACAAAGAATTTGAAATGCCGACAAAATAAAGAGCAGAAAACCGCCTTTTTTTGCCCAAACTGTCATCGTGTTTCATTAGACTTCGTAGCGACAAGCTGGAATAAAGAAGTGCGACATCTTTGAAATTTTTGGATTGCGCCTTTTGCACTTCCACAATAAACCGGTCATCGTTCGCAGCCGTGCAAAAAATATCAAAAGACTTAATCCGATCCGAAATATAACTCGGCACAAGCTCCTCGTCCGCAAACCGCCAATCAACAATTTGATGCTCCTCCGGCAACATCGTATTGAGGAAGTCAGTCAAAATATCTTTTGAACTCTCCTCTCCAAACAACTTCTTAAATCCATAATCCGAATACGGATCAAAAAACATACCCATACTATATACCTCCTTAAATTTTATTGTTTATTGTTCACAATTCACCAATTCACCAATTCACAGTTCACCAATCCGAATATTTCTGAACATGATGTCGGTTGCGGGGTCATGTCCTTGAAATTGAATGGTTCCTGCTTCAGTTCGACAACCTCTTCTCGGATTCGGATTCGCTTTACGCTCGTCAGTCCAATCCGCAGTTTGAATCCCGTTGACCCATGTTGAAATTTTCGTACCTCTCGCAAAAATCGTCAAATGATTCCACTCTCCATCTTTCGCCCCGACCTTACGTCCAACTTGCCGCCGAAAAATTCCGCCGGTATCTGTTCCGATAAATTTTTTGTAATCGTCATCGGGCGGATTGTTGAATATTTGACATTCATAACCGTTCATCAATTCATCCGGTATACAACGGAAAAAAACGCCGGAATTGATCGGCTTGTCTGTTTTATATTCCAATTGCAAAATGAAATCACCATAACGTCCGGCAGATTCAATCGCCCCAGAACCGCCGATCAAACGGATTGCGCCATTTTCAATTTTAGCTTCAATTCTAGCATCATCTTTCGGTTTGACTTTCCAACCGTTCAATGTTTTGCCGTCGAAGAGTGATTTCATTTCTTGCGGTTTGATTTTTATGTTGCGAAATTGTCCTGAATCTAACTTGATGTCAGGCGTTTTGCTGCGGTCTGATTTGTCCGTTTTCAAATTGAGCGCGAACGATGTCCAATTTCCTTCGGCGTTCGCGGGTCGGCGTTCACCGGTCACAATACTATTGCCGAATTGACTCGTAAAACGAATTTGACAGTTCTCTTTCTGCTCGCTAACTAACAATCCGCCTTGCACGGTATATTTGCCCTCAACCGGAAGCCAACCATAAAGCGAAACTCCATCAAAAAGACGAAGCCAGCCGCTTTGCAATTCCGCCTCCGAAAGCGGCTCAAAACCAGTCAAAACCTCCGGCTTGACAACTTCCGGTTTCGGCTCCGCTCCAAATATTTCCGCCTCAAATACACGAAACGGAAAAGTCAAAACCGAAAATAAAAAACACGCTACAAAAATTTTTTCTATTCTTTTCATTGGTAAAATAGTGGTTTGAGGTTTGATTTTGGACAGTCCAAAATCTACAATCTACAATCTACGATCTGCAATTTACAATCTGCTATATTTCAAAAAGCGGTCTTTGATTTTTGCTTGTTTGGTATCTCCTTTGTGCAATATTATACGGTATTTTAGAGTGAAGTTATCATTTTTTTTCATTTCAAAATTTCCGCTGTCTTGACTGTTTTTTTTGCGGATGCCAAAGCCGCGTTCTCCAAACGGATTCGCGGCAAAAAGTCCATACGTTCTTACATGCCAATAAGTCGGATACCGAAAACTGGACGGATGATTTAAGATCGCAATTCCAACAGTTTGATTGTCAATTTGCCCAACATAATCGACCCATGCAGAACGTTTTGCCCATGCTTGATCGTTTGTGATTCCTTCCGCGTTGACGATATAACTTGTTGGTTCTTTTTTTGTGTTTTTTGCAATCTGCCGAGCCGCGTCAACCTCCATCGCACTCGCAACCCGTATCCCAAATGTCCCCTCCTTCGTGTCATAAAACGTAACCTTGTCCGCATTCGCTGTCACCACAATATCAAAATCAATAAACCGATCCCCATTCTCAAACGCACCAAAACAAAACGTCCTGACATCCTTGCAAATGACATTCCTACCATTTGCAGCCATCCAGTTATTTTCCGTAACAAGAATCACGTTATTTTTGTTACTCTCTGCTTTCGTAAATTTTTGGTGGACTATTTTGCCAAGATTTTTTGTATCTTTATCCGACAACCAAAAATTCGTATCATTCACCTCACCATGCGTAAACCAAAAAGAACGATGATGAGGATGATCAACAGACTCTTTATCTTTTGACGTTTCCATCGGAAAACTTCGTGTCATTGGTTTGTTGTTGACTCCGTGAATCGGGTAAATTATCGGCGTACCTTCAAAATCAATCATATACCGCGCAAAAAATTTGCCGTCAACAAATACCTCATAATCGCCGCCTGAACTTTTGCGCAACGATAACTCCGGCAACACAGATTCATCCGCAAAAAGAATCGAAACGAATAAGATATTGCTCAAAATAATTGACAATACCGTACAAAAAAATTGGTTAGTTTTCATTTGAAAAATTAGTGGTTAAGGTTGTTTCAACATATCATTGTTCCATAGAACATTGCCTACAAACAAAACAAGCAAATTTTTTTCAGCATCCCAGAACCGTTACGTCGTTATCCTCGACGCTCCAACTTATTCGTTCTTTCCATGTAGCTTTTTTATCTTCGCTGCGTCTATCGAAAATTATGAGGTAACATGGGATTTGTTCGTTGTCTTTTGAGCGTAATTTTGAGGAGAAAATGTTGCGGTATTTTGTAATTTGGATTAAGCCTTGAGCTTTTACTTTGTCGAATGTCTGGTGGTCGCGGATAAGTTTTACTTCGATGATGTTCCACTTACCTTTATATTCGATTGCCAAATCCATTCGACCGCGACCGGCGGCGTATTCTCTTTCAACTCGCCCCTCACCATTCGTTATTCTTTGCAAAAACGCCATCAACAATAAATGCGGGAACGCTTCCGTGTATTTGCTTTTTGTCCCCCAAATATCGGAATTTTCTTGCCAAAATCCTTGAAATTCTCGTAACAAAGATTCCATGTCGAGTGTGCCGTCTGGTTGTTGCCAGCGGAAGGTTGGTTCTTCGATTGCGAGTTGTGCGCCTAGAGTGATTTGGCGGGCGAGAATTTCGCGGTATATTGGGTTGGCGATAGTTGGCGTTCCGTTTTTGATAACGGTTAAACCTAAATCTTGACACTTTTCAAATTCGCGGCTAGTGCCTAAATCGAGGTCAACATCACCTATTATCAAAGTCTCCATAACACGGCG
>JAISQS010000054.1 GCA_031274045.1 Planctomycetaceae bacterium
TTATTCCAAGTTTAGGTCACTTCAATTCAGACACGCCGATCGTCATGGATCAAGCTCTCTCGTGGAAGTATGTTGGTTTATCGGCGGTTTATGCGGTTTTGTATTGTTGTCTTGCGATGGTTCTGTCGTTGTTGTTGTTTGAGGATCGTGATTTGGCGTAGGGCAAGGTTGGTCTGATTGCTCATGTCGTTTTTCAATAAAATATTCACAGGAAGATAAGGAAAGGCAATGGAAGTTTGAAATATTTGTAATATAACAGTGAAAATTTGGCAACGCGGTAGTAAAACAAACCTTATTTACGACCTGATTTTCTTACAAAAACAACCTTAGTAGCCTTGTAATATCATATCTTTGCAAGCCGTAGGTTTGCGTCGCTCGGTAGAAAATAGTTCCCACACAAACAGGCATTCCGTAGGAATGCCGACACTGGGCAAGTCACAGGGTTGCATTCCTACGGAATGCGAAGACTCGGCGGGGGCTTCATTTTCTACCGAGCGATACATTCCTAAAGGAATGTAATAACACGAAAAGAACGGATTGGAAATGATAAGGTAATAAGGTTATGTTTGTGGGGGATCCACCGGCTACTAAGGTTGTTTTGTTTGGGAAAAATCAGGTAAAAATAAGGTTTGTTTTAATATCGCTTTGACAATTTTCATTGATATATTATGTTTCTTGTTAATTGATTTCGATCCAACGTTTTTCTTTTGCGCTTTGTAGGATTGCGTCGCATACTTTTTGTGTTCTTAATCCGTCTTCGATATTTGCGGAAAATTTTGTGCCGTCTTCGATGCTTTTGAAGAAGTCGGCTAATCCGTTTATGAAGGTGTGTTCGTAACCTATTGTCAAGCCCGGCACCCAATAGTTTTTCATGTATGGGTGTTCGCTGTTTGTTACGAGGATTTTTTGCCAACCTGTCAAGTGGTCTTCGATTTTCTTTCCTGTTTCCGGGTCGGCGTATCTGAAGAAGTCGAGGTATTCGGGGTCTTCGAGGTTGAAGTAACATGCGCCGTGTTCGCCGTTGATTTCCATTGAGCTATAATTTTTTCGTCCTCTTGCGTATCTTGTTGATTCGAAGGTTCCGATTGATCCGTTTTTGAAGACAGCTAGGAACATACATGCGTCGTCGATAGTTATTTGTTCCATTTGCCCTGTTTCCATATTTTTTCGTTCTTTGATGAATATTTCAGTGTGAGCGCAAATTCTTTCTATTGGTCCGTTGATCCATTCGGCGGTATCAACTGAGTGTGCGACCAAATCGCCGGTAACTCCGCTGCCTGCAACTTTTGCAGAGAGTCTCCACAAAGCTCCGCCAGAAGGAACGTTTTTGCTGATGGTGTAATCTTGGTTGTAAGTTGCGCGGTAGTGGAAAGGTCGTCCGACGCGTCCTTCGTCAACTATCTGTTTAAATAAAGCGATAGCCGGAACGCGGCGGTAGTTGAATGAGACCATTGTTGGGACGTTTGCTTTTTTGACGGCGGCTGCCATTGCTTCGGCTTCTTTGACGTTCATTGCGAGAGGTTTTTCGCAAATGATAATTTTGCCCGCTTCGGCTGCGGCTATCACCATATCGTGATGCAAAAAATTAGGCGAAACAACATTGACTATATCAATATCATCTCGCTCAACAATTTTCCGCCAATCTGTCTCAATTGACTCGTAACCCCATGTTGATTGAAAATCTTTCAATTTTGCCATATCGGTTCCGCGACCGTAGCAAACTTTGAGAACGGGGTTGAATTGGGTTTTGAAAAAGTGGTTTACTTGACAATATGCGTTAGTGTGGGTACGTCCCATGAAGCCATAACCAAGCATTCCAACATTAAGAGTTTTTTTGTTTGTCATTATTTTTATTGAGTTTGTTATGCGCAACGTATTATAAAATTCGTTGGCGTAAAGGCGTTAAAGCTGACTTGACGTAAGCAAGCCGGTGAACACAAAGAAAATCCAAATACAAGCAGTCAAAAACAGACACGGTAAAATTCAGGGCAGCATTTTAACTAATACAAAATGAATGACAATAGCAACCCCAAAAAGTCCACACCAACAAAAACAGACACGAAAACAATTCGCCTAAAATTTTCCGTTAAGTTTTTTTGAGAATACGAAACAAGCGAAAAATACAAAATAAACGAAAAGAGATTGGGAGCAAAATTTCGTTTGTTTAGTTTGTTTCGTCTGTTTTGTATTCTCAAAAAAATCGTAATTTTCCTTCTGACTATTTTTTGCCTTTGAGTAATTTTGCTTTTTCGGGTTCGAGTTCTTCGCGTAGGAGGTTGATTGGTTTTAGTCCGTGAATATCTTTTGCGTTGATGTCGGCGTTATGTTTTAGTAAGATTTCAAAAATGCTCAGGCTGGCGTTGGAAGACGCGGCATCGTGTAATGGAGTTGCTCCGTAAATATCGGTTGCGTTGATGTCGGCACCGTTATCGAGCAGGGATTGCATGATTCGTTCGGCGGCTGATGATTTATTTGAGGCAACAAGATGTAATGCAGTTGAGCCGAATTTATCTTTTGCATTGATCGGAACACCTGCATCTAACAGCATACGGACAACATTTCTCTCCCGTCCCTCAATCGCCGCCCAATGCAACAACGTTCGCTCGTCATCCAAACGGCATAATAAATCCAATTTGAATATCGCAAGAATGTCATCACGTAGTTGATCGTTTTTTGCACTGTTGTAGAGGACAATATATTTCAATGCGATTTGTGCGGGAGTTTTTCCTTCTTTGTTTACTGCGTTCATATCCGCACCGTTATC
>JAISQS010000101.1 GCA_031274045.1 Planctomycetaceae bacterium
ATTATCGTAGGGCGTTGCCCTACGCTATGATATTTTGCCCTTTCAGGGCGTTGATACTTTGTATTGATACAGTGCTTGATAAAAGGCACGATGTAAATGCCCCACAAAAAACGAAATAATCAGCAAATTTATTTGATGCTGAAGTGGAATACTGCGGATCGTCTTACGGTTACGCTGTTGTATAGTTGGACTGCGTCTCGCAAGGGGAGTATTCTGTAATCTATTCCGCGTCTGTTCAAGTAATCGTGGCATTTGCCGGACAGATTTATTTCTTCTGCTTTTGGAGTTGCGAGGACTAGTAGGTCTGTTCCGCCTTGTACAGCATTTTCAATATCTTTCATTCTGAATCCGTCCGGTTCGTTTTTTGGGAATTTTGATCTGGTTAAAATTTCGCCGTCGGGAGTTATTAGCATATCGGTTGTATATGCAACATCGTCAATATGAATGACCTCATCCGCCAACATTAACAATCGCGGATATTTTGGTATCGATTCGCAAATTTGATCGAACGCGCTCGCGTCCGAACTTCTCACGAGTGCAACCGCGCCCAAAACTACCGCACTATCACCGAGCGACGAAACCAAGACTCTACGATTGCACGGCGCGGCTTGCAAGCGATCCGAAGATACTACGGATTCGATTGTCGGCATCATGTACTTTTGACACGCCTCAATCATCCCGCCCCCAAGCATAATCACATCAGGATCAATCAAATGCCGCACCGTCAAACACGCATAACCGATCACCTTTGATACATAATCAACTATCAAAGTTACAACCTCATCACCGCTCTTCAACGCCTTCGCAATTGAGCCGCTTTTTATAATGTCAAGTTTACCGCCGTTGTAATCTGTTATTGACGATTTCGCGCCGAGTGCAATCGCCTCGCGAATGTAATTTTCTACCGCCGACCGGCTCGCTATCGACTCAAAACAACCATAATTACCGCAACCGCATTGTGTCAGACCGAGCGGAAGTTTTTGAGATTTTTTGGATGCGTCAACTCGAATTGTGCGTCTGGCAAAATTTGCTTGCTTAACATATTTTCGCCCGCGACCACTCTTCTTTATTTTCAATTGAACGCGCCAACTATCACAAGGAATCTGCAACACAATATGACCAATCTCACCCGCAACCTGACCCGCCCCAGAAATCAAACGGCGGTTCCTAACAATACCGGCACCAATCCCAGTACCAACAAAAATCCCAACCGCAAACTCAGACGAACGACCACTACCAAGCCAACACTCACCAAGCGTACCAAGATTACAATCATTGCCAATCTCAACACGAACACCACCCAATCGCTCACGCATTATCTGACCCAACTCAATACCGGAAAGATTCATGTTCGGAGTAACAACAACATAACCGGTATCTTGACAAACCACACCCGGAACCGCAATACCAACTCCACTAAGCTGATCCAACGACTGATTCTGATGTTGCAAAAGTTCCTTTATCGATTCCTCTATCGCATCAAGCGTCGCGTCAGACCCACAATTACGCGGTGTACTGCGGCGATTGCTCGACAACACCGAACCCGTATCAGAAACCAACGAAGCCTGAATCTTCGTACCGCCAACATCAACACCAACATAGTAATCTTTAATTTGATCTTTCATTTTTCAGTCTTGTACTGTTATAAAAAATTTTGACATAATAATTTTTGTGCAGATAAAATAACCGCACAACAATATAAATAATTCACAGGAAGATAAGGGAAGGGAAGGTAATGAAAGTTTGGAATATTTCGTCTCTCATTACCTTCCTGTGAATTATTCTTTCGATGTTGTCATAAGTAGTAGTTTACGTTTATTGTCGCCGGAGCGTAAATAAACTTCGTAGTTAAAATGGAGTTCCTTGTTGTCTATTGCAAATTTGTGAGCGTTGGGCAAATTTTCCAGTATGCTTTCGTTTTCAAAATTGTTCAAAACTATTTTTTTGTTGTCTGCTTCTAGTTCGTCGAGTCGTTTTTTGAGGTCGGTTTCGTTGCCGGATTTGTTGAACAATTGGTTTTGGATTTTTTGAATTTCCCTATCGTTTTGTTTTTTTTGTGAATCATTTAATTTTATTTTT
The DNA here is from genome assembly GCA_031274045.1 of Planctomycetaceae bacterium. GTDB lineage: Bacteria > Planctomycetota > Planctomycetia > Pirellulales > Thermoguttaceae > WRKP01. The sequence continues at coordinate 2,080 of JAISQS010000101.1, forward strand.
GTGTTTAAACTATCCGAATCCGCGTCAAAATAATCATCAATTGACAGCTGCATCAAATCAGCTTTAACATTGAACCTGACAACAAGCGAAAAATATTCTTCACGGTTATCAGATGTCTTCCGCTTCCCCTCAATTTTTTCAGTCGTCAACTCAACAATATTCGATTGACTACTTTCTTTTTTGATCTTCTTTGACAAATCTTTCAACTTGTCCGGTTGCAATTGCAAATTCAAATCGAGCTGGTAATCAAATTGCTCTGGAAATTCCCTGAGCAGATAACCCCATGTACCCTTTGCCAAAGGAGTCGGCAAATTATGCGTTTTGGTTTCGCCTTTAAAGATCAATCCCGGATATATCGGCTGCGATTTGATCGGCTCGAACATTTGCACGGTGTGTTCAAATTTATTCGCCGAATTATTCATCGATTCGCGTTCGGCATCCGTCTCGCCTGACTCATCCGAATCATTCGAATTATTCGAATCAACATACTCAACAGAAAAACGTAAAAATCCTAGCGCGGTATTGAGCGTATCGTAAAAATTCGTCGGCTCAAGACCTTCACGCATCCAAGAAATATGCAAACCATCCGCCTTCAACTTAATACGAAATAACTTCACTTCAACCACTTTATTTTGTGCCGCGCCGTCGTCTTCAACTTGTTCGTCAATACGTTCTGCGCCTTGATTTTCTTGATCAATCTGATCATCCTGATCATCTTGTTGATCATCTTGCTTTCGATCATTTGCAGTATTATTTGCAATATTCGCACGCGCAATATTTTTAGTCTTCAACTCCTTGACCGCGACAACATCCCATTCAAACCGCTCCGCGTCCGGCAACAAAAGATCAGGATCAATCAATTTATCATCATCACCATTCAAATTAACTTTTATGAAATTCGGTTTTATTGATGTGTTATTTTTTTGTGTGGTCAAAACGGACAGTGATTCGGACAATGATTCGGGCAATGACATCTGATTTTGTCTGTTTGTTGAGTTTGATTCCAATTCATCGAGTTTGGATTTTTCGTTTTGGTTTTTTGGTATTGGTTCTGATTCGGGTTCTTGTTCGGCTTCGATTTCGAGTTCGATTTTTGGTTCTGGTTCGTTTGGTTCGCCGATGTAGAATTGGATTCGTCTTGTTTCGATTTTTATGTTATCGAGTTTTTTGAGTGGTATCCATTCTAGTTTTACGGCTAATCCGAAGCTGTGTAGTTTTGCGAGTTCGTTGAAGATAATTTTTTGTGGTATGATGATTCTTCCTTCTTTTATTTCCGGTATTTCCAGCCGCAGGAAGTTTGGAAACGTGTAGGATTTTCTAAAAAAATTATCGAGTTCGAATGCTTGTTTTTCTTGTTCTTTATTCATTGCGGTTATTGCGTCGGCGACTTTCTTTTTTTGTTCTTCTTTGGCTTTTATTGCGAGTAGTTCCGGGTTTTGGTTTTCGTCGGGGTTATTGATTTGTTGTTGATTGTTCGGATCAACAATATTGGGATTTACGATTTCGGTCTGATTATCTTTTCGACCGAGACAATATTGAACGAATCCTGCACCGGTGATTTGATCCAGCGTGATCGCAAAAAGCGAAATGATACAGATCAGCGCGACTATATAGATGATGTTGAATTGATTTTTTGACAGAGTTTTGAGGAGATTGTTTAGGCTGTTTTTATTCGTTTTTTGCGCGGTTGGTAAAGGCTGTGAATTCGGGGCTGTGTTGATGTTTATCAACGGCGGAGTTGGTGACAATGATTGTGTTGAGTCTTGTGCGTTCGAGGAGTCTGTTTCGTTGGTGTTTGTTGTTGGAGTTGGGGTTGGAGTTGGAGTTGTTGATGCATTTGTGTTCGTGATTGCGATTGTTGTTGGGGTTGCGTTATTGTTTGGATCAAATTTTATGTTGGACAAATCGGCTTGGTTTGGCGGGGTTGTGTTTACGTTCTGTTGATTTTTCTGTTGTGAGTTGTTGTCTGTTGTGTTCGGGTCTGTTTGTGTCGGTTTGTTTTCGATGTTAATTGCGTCAATATTGTTTTCGTCCGGCAGATCGTTTTCTTCGCCTGTTCTTGCAAATTTTACATAAATTCCCTCCGGCGTTTCAAGAGAACGGCGAGTCAAATCAATGATTAAAATATCATTGCGGTTTTCGAGCGATTTTGCTTCCGGTGAATTTGCGAGTACGCCGTTCCATTGGCAGGTATTATTATTGTGAGATTGAATTTTGTGAGATTGATTTTCGGCTGTGTTGTTTTTTTGGTCTGTTGTATTTTGATTTTTGTCAAAACTGCAAGTTGTGAAAGTTACATTCCAAATGTACTGTGCGGGTAGAATTGCGAGGGCTTCGACGAACAGCGGCAATATGTTTAGACCTTGTGGAAAAATGACGGCGGCGTTCTGACTTCTGCGGGCGGTTTCGGCAAGAACGCCCCCCCAACCGGCATCGCCTGTCAATTGTTCCCACACCGGACATGGTGTATTTGGAAAATCGGCTGACGTTGATTGTTCTTCGTTTAGATGTATAAATTGCCGGACAAATTCAGCGTTTAGCGGTCGATGCGGTATCGCGGACATCTGACGCGGATCAAGTTTCAAACAATCACGCGCAATACGTTGACGGCAAGTTTGAGGCGGAATGCCATACGTTGAAATAGTCGGAATCGGGCGTCCAAACGGAAACGTTATCGGCGGCGTGTACCATTGCGAAATATGAAAACCCGAAAGAGCAAGAAGCCACGCAGGTCCCTCAACCACCAACTCTTCCGAACTCAAAACAATATGATGTGCCAGTCGATTCGGACTATTGCGGTAATCGTTGCCGGTAGGAGTGATTTTGGTGAGAATGTGCCACGAGGGAGTAGATTCGGACGGATTTTGCGCAACGATATTGTGGGTGTGTTGTGGAATGACGGTGTGGGCGTAGACGATTGGATTTTGGTTTGACTCTTCGGAATCGGGTTGGATGTGGTATCGGTAGTCGCTCAAATAAAACAACGGTTCAATTAAAGTTTCAGGAAAACGGCTGTCCGCCGCCACAACACAGAATCCGCTGCTTTCGGTTCTCAAACCTTGTGAAACAGAGGTCAAAACTAATTCGTGTGACATAAATTTATTACGCAATATAACGTGTTAATGTTATGGTTTATTGTACAAATATGTTGTGATCATATATCAAATATGTTGTACCTGATCATCCTGATTACGATTATCCGACTATAATAGAGAGATTACGCCAACACTATAAATTCAACAGCCGCGATACTCACCGCCGCAACACTACAAAAAGTACCACAAACTATAACAACTTGATTGAAAGTTAGAATATCCCCCCTAACAGAAGATAGTTTTTGAGTAAAATAACTAAGTAATATATTCAATGCAATATCCGCTTTAAATCAAACCCCATTACCTCATTATTTTTAGTTTTTTGTGAAGTTGTAAACAAGGTTCGTTTGTAATATATCAGTGAAATACTTCAACGCTGTAGAAAAAACGTAATATATCAGCGAAATACTTCAACGCTTTAGAAAAAACGTAATACATCAGTGAAATATCCGCATTAAATCAACCTGATTACAATAAAATTCCCAACGCCCCAACGGGGCAATATAATCCAGCCCACCGCAACGCGGTG
>JAISQS010000115.1 GCA_031274045.1 Planctomycetaceae bacterium
AGGTAGCATGAAATAATAAAAGAGTTTTAGCACAACCAATCCGTGACTGGTAACCAATTTCCCCTCCCTTAGTAACAACGAAGCCCCCCGCTACGCGCCCTTATCCCCTTATTGCTAGAGTCGTGGTGATGTTTAAATTTCGAATCGTAAAATTGACAAAGCATATCGCAATACCGGATTTAATTTGCCTTAAATTTGAGTAGAGACGCAATGTATCGTGTCTCTACACGTAACGAATAAGGGGGTAAGGGCGCGTACTTGGGAGTTTCGTGGTTATTAAGGGAGCAGATTGGTAACCAGTTACGAATTAGTTTGAATAATGTTAATCGATTTTTTCTGCTGCGATTAACAATAATTTATCGTGAGTCTCATTTATGTCTTGTGTTAATATTGATTTTCAACGCGGAAAGCGCAGAAATCGCAGAATGTGCTGAATACGAACTTTTACAGACTTCCGCTCTTTCCGTCTTTCTGCGATTCTGCGTTGAAAAAATAGGCATCCCAATTTGTCTTGATTTGATATTGATTCGAGAAGCAGTTTAAAAATCCTTTGTGTCCTCCGTGCCTTTGTGCACAACAAAAAAACGTGTGTGAGTGCTTGACATGGTTTGGGTGGTGGTTAGAATTTCGCGCTTGAATTTTTTCGTGTGGTTTTGTTTTTTTGTACATTATCTAAGTTTGATGTTGTTTTTTTGGGCAATATTGACTTGGCGAACCGGATATTCCAAATATTATGGCGACTAATCTTGAACAATTTTTGATAGAGAGTCAGAAGGCTGATGTTGTTCCTGTTACGCATCAACTTTTGGCTGATTTGCACACGCCTGTTTCGTTGTTGCGTCGTTTTTATGACGGGCAAGAGGGCGTGTTTCTGCTTGAAAGTATTGAGGGTGGAGAGAAGTGGGGGCGTTATTCGTTTCTTGGAATTGTGCCTCATGCTTTTGTCGATGTTTACAAGGAACACGTTTCGATTCGGGAATACAACAACATAAACAACTCCACGCTCGAAAAAAATATCCCGCACAATAACAAACCGCTGCTCGTTCTACGCGATTTGATGTCACAATATCGTACTGTTGAGCAAATTGATCTGCCTCGTTTTTTTGGCGGGCTTGTCGGTTATTTCGCGTATGAAATGACTGCGTTTTTTGAAAATATTCCAAGCAAACTTGATAACGAACCTTACGCAAGTTTCGTCATTCCGCGAACAATGCTTATTCTCGACAACGTTAAGCAGACTTTGACAATTTGTATTTTGACTTTTCCAAATAAAGTTAGTTGTGCGAATGATTGCAATGATAATGAACACAAAAAACGTCTGTTCGAGCAAGCAATATCAGAAGCAAAACAGATCGCAGCAGAACTGGAAAAACCAATCGCATCGCCGCAACCGGAGACTAATCAACAGAAGCGAATTAAACTTAAACCTCTGATTTCGGAGGAAGAGTATTGCAGGCGTGTTGAGATCATCAAGGAGCATATTGCTGCCGGTGATTTGATTCAATGCGTTTTTTCTCAACAATTCATTTCGGACAATGCGCCGGATGCGGTTTCACTTTATAGGGCTTTGCGGTTTGCGAATCCTGCGCCGTATTTATTTTTTATGCATCTTGGCGGTTCGGTGTTGGCGGGGTCGTCGCCGGAAACAATGATCCGACTCGAAGGGAGAACCGCAACTTTGAGACCAATTGCAGGAACAAGAAAACGCGGAACAACAGAACAACGCGACCGCGAATTAGCTGACGAAATGTTAAAAGACCCAAAAGAAAAAGCTGAACATCTGATGTTAGTAGATTTGGGACGAAATGATTTGGGGAGAGTTGCAAAAACAGGAACCGTGCAAGTTACCGACCTAATGTTCATTGAACGACACCCGCACGTAATGCACCTCGTCTCAAATGTAACCGCGCAACTTGAAGATGGTCTCGACGGATTTGACCTATTCGAATCAACGTTCCCCGCCGGAACTTTAAGCGGCGCGCCAAAAGTAAGAGCAATGCAAATCATCGCCGAACAAGAATCCATACCAAGAAGCACCTACGGCGGCGCAGCCGGTTACATCTCATTCAACGGAAACATAGATTTCGCAATCACAATAAGAACCGCAAGAATAAAAAACGGAATCCTAACAGCACAAGCCGGAGGAGGAATCGTATACGACTCAATCCCCGAACTCGAAAGAAAAGAAACCATCAATAAAGCTATGGGAATAACAAAAGCAATCGAAATGCTAGACAACTTTGGAAACATATAATTTGATTTTCGCAACCAACAAGAACACGATTTTCGTTGCGCTAATTCAACCAACAAAATCCCCGCGCAGCGGCGACGGACTGGAACGCGGGCGTCCCGCCCGCCTCTGTGTGTAATAGAACCAAAAAAGTTTGAACGGAACGCCAAAAAAATGTCGGCAACGTAAGGTGGGCAACCGACTGCCAGACGGCAACGTAAGGTGGACAACCGACCGCCGGGCTTTCTTGGTGAATAGCGTTTTCGGCGAGCGAAGCAAGACGAAAACAGCGGGGCGGAACATGCATCGGCAAAACCAAAACGCCCTACGTTGTAGGGGCGAGGCGTGCCCGCGGCCCCCATGGGGCGAGCAATATATTGGATTTTCTACGGGAAAAACAAACACATCTCGTTATAAAAACGCTTTACACGCCTCTTGGGGACGCGGGCACGCCTCGCCCCTACAACGCCAACGTTTTTTGGTTTGGGGCGATAGAAATTCCGATGCGTTTTGGCGATCCAATTGTCGGCGAGTACGCCGACGTAACCGCCCGGCGGTCGGTTGCCCACCTTACGTTTGCCAACCCGTTTTGGCGTTCAGTTCAAACTCGTTCGGTTCTATTATGCACAGAGGCGGGCGGGACACCCGCGTTCCAGTCCGCCACCGCTACGCGGTATTTTGAAACACATCTTTGGCGTTCCTTCCAAACTCGTTCGGTTCTATTATGCACAGAGGCGGGCGGGACGCCCGCGTTCCAGTCCGCGCCGCTTCGCGGCTATTGTCGGCTACGCCAACGGGTGGCGGTTTGAAATACAAACACGTTTCACGCTCCATTTCGTCGGTAGCAAGCCCCCGTCGCTAACGGTTGAAAACTCACTACTACCAAGTTCTCTAATTGTTCTTGCATGATTTAGGGCGGGCTATATTTTGCGGCGATTTCGTTGCTTTGTTTTATGTCTTGTTGCATTTGGTTGATTAGGGATTCTTTGGAGTCGAATTTTTTGACATCGCGTAAATAAGCTAGTAGGTCAATATGTAAAATTTTGCCGTACAAATTCCCTTCAAATTCATGCAAAAAAACTTCTACTCGCGGCGTTAATTGATCGAAGGTTGGGCTTATTCCGATGCTTGTTGTTGAGTTATATTTTTTGTCATTGATGGTTGCAATTGTGGCGTATACGCCTTGTTTTGGGATGATGGTTTCAATTTGTTCAAGATTAGCGGTTGGAAATCCGAGTAATCTGCCGCGTGCGTCTCCGCTCACAACCGTTCCCGTTAAACGATACGGCAACGGCATAAGTTCATTTACTTCACCGATTTTGCCCTCCTGAATCAACTTCCGTATCCCACTGCTCGAAACCAACGCACTCCCAATTTGAATCGGCTCAACAATGTCAATATCAGTCCCCGACCAGTTGCCGTAATGCCTAATCGATTCAGCCGTCCCGACACGATCCCGACCAAAAGTAAAATTTGTGCCGCTAACAATAACACACGCCCGCAACCTCTCACGCAACGTGCCAAAAAAAAACGTCTCCGCACTCTGCCGCAAAAATTCTTTGTCCGTATGAACCACAACCAACGCATCAACATTGAAACCGCCAATCAACTCAATCTTACGCGATAACGTACATATCGGCTTAACATTAAGCTCCGGTCGCAACACCGCAACAGGATGAGGCGAAAACGTAACAACAACCGACGGCACAGATAAACGACAAGCATGACGCTTCAAACGATGAACGATAAGAACATGACCAAGATGCATCCCGTCAAATTTACCCACCGAAACCGCCCCGCCGCAAAACTCATCAGGAACAGATTCAAAATCATTAAATACTCGCATAACAAAAAAATAATTAAAAAAACGTAATATATCAGCGCAATATCCGCCCTGATCAACCTTATTTATAACCTTAATTTTTTTTAGCACGCAGATAACGCAGATTTTAAAGATATTCGCAGATAAAGAAGAACAGGCATTTATAAAAAAATCTGCGCAAATCTTGATAATCTGCGTCATCTGCGTGCCAATTCTCACTGATACATTACAAAAAAACAAACAACGGCACAATGAAATAATTCTAACAACTTTCTCCCGCCGTGAAACATTGGCGGAGGAAACTGTATATATCTGTTGTCCCGACTTTTGTTAAAAATTTGGTAATATATCAGCGAAATATTTTTTCCGGAAAACTGCAATTGTAGTAAATAATTTTCCTGACTATTTCGGATTTTGTGTTACTGATCGCCCTGAAAGGGCAACATATCCTAGCCCGCCGCAACGCGGCGGGTTACGATTTTTCCAATATCCATCGCCCTGAAA
>JAISQS010000645.1 GCA_031274045.1 Planctomycetaceae bacterium
AATTCTAGGATAATAGTGTAATAGCGGCCACAATACCACTTGGGTTCCCATGTGTAGGTGGCAAAAATTTTATTTTGATGCTCTTTTTCAAAATATTCGCACTCACGTCGATCCCATTCTTCATCATTTTTTTTGCGGGTCGTAATATCCTCTCCCGGCTTAAGGCGAGTCACAGTAACATCATGCTCGGCAGGCCAGTTATTGCGCTTCCTGGCCATAGCAATAACTGCCCTTTCGTCATCTCCCGGCATAATGTAAACACGTTTTGGATAAATACAACGATTGGACTTTATCACAAAGCCATTGGCAGCAAGCAGCTTCTTTGCTACCCCAACATCATCGCCCGGCTTGAAATATTTTTCCAGAAAAGGTTTGAAGTTAATGTTCCGACCTCGACCTGCTTCGATTTCATCCCTTACAAATTCAATCATCTCATTTCGTATCACTACCAACAAACAACAATGTAAAACTTACATTGATCGTTTGTACAAAAAGATGCCAGATTATACAGCCAAACCGCTCACCGACAATGTATCCCGCAATCAACACAACAGCAACACGCCAACAACACGACAACAGCACGACAACAACACAACAACAGCACGACAACAACACGAACATTCGCTAAACGGTCAGTCGGCGCAGCCGACAATTGCCGCGAAGCGGCACGGACTGGAACGCGGGCGTTCCGCCCGCCTCTGTGCGTAATAGAACCGAACAAGTTTGAACTGAACACCAAAACGTGTTGGCAAATGTAAGGTGGGTAACCGACCCTTGCTATACCACACATCTTTCGATATCTTATTTTTTTAGAGAATACGGAATAAACAAAATAGGCGAAACAGACGAAATTTTGCCATCAACTCTTTTCGTTTATTTTGTATTTTTCGTATGTTTTGTATTCTCAAAAAAACTTGTGCGGTATAACGAGGGCGGGGTGTCTGTGTTTCGGTCTGTTGTTTAGTTTTGTTTTTTTTGTTTTCGGAAATCTGGTTTTGGTAGATTTTTTTGTTCGTAATCTTTTTTTATGATTCTTGAAGTTTGTGTTATTGACATGTTTATTGTTTTGCTTATGGTTTTTATTGGTGTTCCTTTTTTGAATAGGTTTATGGCTTTTTGGCTGATGTCTTTGTTTGTTGATTTATTTTTGCAGTCGAAAATTATTTCTTTTATCAAAACTGATTTATCTATCGACGGCTCAATTCCGGTCAACAACTTCACCATGTCATACGCCGTGATACGAATCGTACACCGCAAATCATAACGTACCCTGCCGGGGACTTTTATTGGCACAACCGTTACCCGATCTTTGAGCAAATCATGCAAAATCAAATACGCCGCGTCTACTCGTTTCGATAAATTCTTGATCAATTCATCCAGCTTTTTTTGAATCATCATCGGTTTCGGTAACTTTATCGAACAACACCGCTTCGTCTGCAACTTATTTATATCCTCCTTCATTAGTCTAAATTCGTTCACGTCCATCTGTTCTTTGAAATCACGCGACAAATTTTTTTTGTCCAATTCAAATTTATTTTGATCCGCATTCTCCTTGCCGACAGTCTCAATCAACATGTTTATTTTGCGTTCCAACAATTCCATCTCCCGCTCCTTCAAATTAAGTTTACTTCTCACTTCCTCCGAATACGTTCGCAAGAAATCAATTGTGATTTTGTAAACGGTTTTGATTGTCTTCTTGTCTGACAAAAATTGATCCGACAATTCAGTCATTATTGAATGTTCAAAAGTTTTTCGTTTCAGAAATGTTTTGTTGTCGCAATTACCGCCGTTTTTATAATTTTTGCATTGTAGGTATTGTCCGTTGCTTCCGGCGTTTACGTATGCGCTTCCGCATGTCCCGCATCTTACAATAGAATAGATGAAGTTTTTTTGTTGTGTTAAAAAATTTTGTTTTGTTTCCTTGTATTTTATGTTGGTTTGTTTTAGTAGTTGTTGTGCTTTTTCGAATGTGGAGTCTTCGACGAGGCGTAGGTTGTTTAGTTTTCGAGTGTATTTTTCGATTTCGTCTTGTGTTGATTCGATGCAACGTATTTTGCCGTTTATTGGGTTTCTTTCGTTTCTTTTTTTTCCCCATGACCAGATGCCGATGTACTTTTTATTTGACAAAATAATTTTTACGGAATTGTGATGCCAGATGTTTGTTGTTGCGCGGTGGTCTTTGGGAACGCCGTTTTTGTTCAACTCTCTTGCAATCCATCTCAAAGATTTGCCGTCGTAGACATACCAATTGAAGATTTCTTTGACCCAAATTGCTTGACTGTCGTGAATGGAATATTGCATTTTTGGTTTTGGGTTTCGTCCGCCGTGTGATCTGTTGTTTATTGCGGGTTCGGATTTATAGCCGAAACAAAGGTCGCCGATAGAGAATCCCTGCATGAGATTTTCAACATGTCCGCGTCGAACCATGTTACCGAGATCGCGAATGAATTGCTCGTTTAATATATTCTTTATCCCCGCGAGCAACTCCCAATTACTATTATTCGTATCACAACCATCATCAATCCCGACAATACGAATTTTCAAAACATAAACCAAATGCATCATAACAGTGGACGCAAAAATATGACTCCTCGCCAGACGACTCAAACTCTCAACAATCAACACATCAAATTCCCCCTTCTCAGCAGCTGCAAGCATCTGATCAAGACCGGGTCTGCGATCCTTCGTGCCGGAAACAGCTTCATCCGAGAAACAATTATTTTCTAAAATTGATAATTTATTGCGGACAGCCCAATCGCGGCTCTTCCTTATTTGCCCATCAATACTCGAAATATCTTGTAAGTCCGATGAGTAACGAGCATAAACAGCAGCTACGCCGGATTGAATAATTTGTGTTGCCATAAGTATACGGGAGAATTTAAGTTGCAATTAAGCCCAAAATATGCAGCAGCACAAAAAATACCACTACACAAAAATATCAATGTCCCGCCATCACGCTCTTGCGCTAACGAAATCCATCAACATACTACGCGAAAATAAAGTTTGTCATACGCCTGTGCTTTGTGTTCAACTTTTTTGTAATGTATGACAAAAAAACAAAACGTCAGAATCGTTAAAATCAGAAAATACACCGAAACCACAACCGATAAACACACATCCCCCAATATGCGTTTTTTTGAGAATCCGAAACAATCAGATTTTTTAATTCACCAAAAAAATATCCACCTCCCCCCGTCTTGCAAGAAGCCTGATCGTGCCTATAATGTTGCGACTGTTTTTGGGAAGGCTGTTTTTTGACAAGATAATTCATCGTGAAGGCAAGGAAGAAAATTCCAAACATCGCTCGATGTTACTCACAGAATTATTCACCCAAATAACAATCAAGCAGTACAACAATCAAGCAGAACAATCAAACAATATTCATTGGGGAACTTGGCGGTAGTGGTTGTGTGATAGTTGTAATTGCGGGCGTAGCTCAGTTGGTAGAGCACGACGTTGCCAACGTCGTTGTCGACGGTTCGAACCCGTTCGCCCGCTCTCTTTAAGTTTGGGGGGAGTTAGGTTGAGGATAGTTGAGTTGAAATTCGGAACGCCGAATCAACAACAATAAAACACAACCACACCCCCGCGACGGCACCGTATATAATGTATCGTGCCGAAATAAGGGCAAAGCCTAACGCATTGCCGGAATCGTTTTTTTGTACGAAAACAAAAATCATGAACCGGCAATGAATGGATGCGGCGTTTTGCGTTTTTTGTCTTTTTGTTTTTGTCTTGGAAGAAGCGCATGTTTTTGGGGCTTATGTTTTTTGTCCTGCTTGCGGTCGTGATGGATGGATCCCCGAAAAATTTAGGTTGCCGTTTGGTATGTTCTCCGTATATACACGACGTATTTTGAATTTCGTTGACATATACGCAATGTACTACGAATTTCGTTGACACAAGAGCGTAAAGCCGGCTTTCAGTTGATCAAGCCGGCGAACGAGAGCCCGCGAAACATGAACGAAGGTTCAATGCAAGCAAATTAAAAAATATATTTATGAGTACATCTAATAACGAAGAAAAAAGATTACAAATAACGACAGAAGTGACGGAAATCAGCGCGTGTGAACGTGCTATAAAAATTGTCGTTCCGAAGAATGAGGTTGCGCGTTATTTTGATAAGGAGTTCGAGGGGATAAAGGATAGTGTGAGTATTGCTGGTTTTCGGACAGGTCGGGTTCCGCGTGCTATTGTCCGCAAGAAGTTCGGACGCGAGATTTCCGAACAAGTCAAAGTCAATCTGGTCAGGGACGCAATCTCCGCAGTCAACGAAGCCGTCAAACTAGTCCCTATCGGCGAACCGAATATCGACGTAGAGTCAATCAAAGTCGCCGACGATGCCCCTCTTGAATTTACGTTTACTGTTGAGGTTCGTCCTGATTTTGATCTTACGAAGTGGCAAGAGCTGACAATTAAGAGGCTGGAGTATGAATTGACTCAAGACGATGTTGACAAAGCTCTCGCCGCGTATATTGCCGAGTACGGCACTCTGATTCCAATAGATACCCCAATCGAATCCGGCAACTACATCGTCGCCGACATCACCGCCGCTCTTGACGGTGAAATTCTCACAACACACCCGAATATCGCAATTTGTGTAAAACCGGCTCTCTCTTTCCGTGACGGAACGATTGATAATTTTGGCGAAATTGTCAAAGGAAAAGTTGTCGGCGATGTCATTAGCACAAAATTAAATATCTCAAATTTTGCGAAAAACATAAATGCACGCGGGAAAAGTATAGATGTCAATTTCGAGATAGTAGGAGTTAAGCAGTTGTCCGCCCCTTCTGTCTCCGCAAATTTACTGCAACGAATCGGCAACTTTAAGGATGTTGCAGACCTTCGCGACGCGGTCGCTGACACGTTGCAATCGCAGATCGAGTTCGAGCGAAATTTATCTATAAGAGAGCAAGTTTCAGGTTTATTGCCGGATGCCGGTTGGGAATTTCCTGAAGACTTCTTAGCAAAACAAGCGGAACGCGAAATCAGACGATTGGAGATAGAACTCGAAAGTTGCAACTTCCCGACGAATGCAATTGCAGTGCGGGTAAATTCAATGCGGCAAGATATTGTAGACAACACGAAGAAAGCTATCAAAGAACATTTTGTCCTCGAAAGAATCGCAGAAGAAGAAAGCATCCAAGAAACTGAGGAAGATTATCTGAATGAATTTAATAAGATTGCCAAGACACAGAACGTTTCGCCGCGAAAAATCCGCGCTCAATTTGAGAAAAGAAATGAGATGGAGATTTTAAGAAATCACATTATTGAGCGTAAAGTTATAGATAAAATTGCAAGCAGTGAACATGCAAAAGCGGTTAAATTTAAGCCGACTACGTTTGATGTATTTGCTATTGACTTGGCGATTGCTGGTGAGCCGTTAAACATAAACGAAGCGTCAAAAGAAGACCTCAAAGAAGCCAATAAAGAAATCGAGGCAAAAAGGAAAAACGTAAATTAGAAGTTACTGATTGTTTCGTTTTTTGTGGGGATTTTACATTGTGACTTTTATCAAGCACTGTATCAATACAATGTATCAACGCCCTGAAAGGGCAAAATATCATAGCGTAGGGCAACGCCCTACGATAATGGATTGTAAATAACCTTCGCCCCAACGGGGCAATAATATCAGACCAA
>JAISQS010000656.1 GCA_031274045.1 Planctomycetaceae bacterium
ATAACTATGCGACAAACGGTGTTGACTGCCTTACGTTGCTGCGAATTTTTTTACGCCCCAACGGGGCAAAAAGCCCATAGCACAGGGCAACGCCCTGTGAAAAATCACCCCCAATAACCCTCGCCCTGAAAGGGCAAAAGCCAAAAGGGAGCGGAAAAAACTTCGGTTCACCAACACGCCAAAACCAAATCGCTCCCGTCGGCTACGCCGATGTGTGACGTTTTGGTGAACCGATGCGTATTGGCGATCCAGTTGTCGGCTTGCGCCGACGCAACCGCCTGGCAGTCGGTTGCCCACCTTACGTTTGTCGACACGTTTTGGCGTTCAGTTCAAACTTGTTCGGTGCTATTACGCACAGAGGCGGGCGGGACGCCCGCGTTCCAGTCCATTTCCGCTTCGCGGAAATTTTTTCTCTTGCTGCGAAGCGGCGAACTTATGTGGTATAACAAGGGCGTTGCCCTACGCTATGATATTTTGCCCTTTCAGGGCGTTGATACATTGTATTGATACAGTGCTTGATAAAAGGCACGATGTAAAAGCCCCACAAAAAACGAAATAATCAACAAAATTTTATTGTACGTTGCGTATACAACCAACCAGAAACGCAACATCACACGGTCAAACTTACCGCAAAAAATAAACCCCCAAACATCAAAACAAAATAATGTCCGAAACCGTTAAAACCCTAACAATCAACGGAACCAAAATCCAAATAAATAACGAACGCAATCTCCTTGAAGTAGCCCGTAAATCGGGCATTGAGATTCCGACTTTTTGTTATCATTCTGAACTTAGTATATATGGAGCCTGTCGGCTTTGTCTTGTTGAGGTGAAAGGTCTTGGTATTGTTGCTTCTTGTTCTACCAAACCGCAAGACGGTATGGAAGTCTTGACGCATACTGAAGAAATCCGCGAGATACGAAAAATCGCTCTTGAACTTATTCTTGCGAATCACGATCAAAATTGTACGCTTTGCTCAAAAAATACTCGCTGCAAACTCCAATCTCTAGCACGTAAACACGGCATCAACGACATACGATTTAAGCGGACGTTTGTTCGGAAGCCTGTTGATTATTCGAGTTATTCACTTGTTCGTGATCCGAATAAGTGTATTTTGTGTGGTGATTGTGTTCGTGCGTGCAATGAGATTCAGGGAGTTGGTGCGATTGGTTTTGCCGGACGCGGAGCCAAGTCTACGGTTGTTCCGCCTTTTAATAAGAATCTTGCTGATGTTGAGTGTGTGAATTGTGGACTTTGTGCTACGGTTTGTCCTGTTGGTGCTTTGACTGTTCGTGATGATGTTGACAAAGTTTGGAAGGCGATCAATGACCCGACGAAGAAGGTTGTTGTTCAAATTGCACCGGCAGTGCGGGTCGCAATAGGCGAAGCGTTCGGCGGGCAACCCGGCTCAATTGAGATCGGGCGAATTGTTGCGGCGTTGAAGGCGATAGGTTTTGACCGTGTTTATGATACAAGTTTTGCCGCTGATCAGACAATATTTGAAGAGGCAACAGAATTCGTTCAACGCAAAGTCAAAGGCGAAAATTTACCACAATTTACATCGTGTTGTCCGGCATGGGTAAAATTCGCGGAACAATTTTTGCCCGATCTATTGCACAATCTTTCAACTTGCCGATCTCCGCAACAAATGTTCGGTCCTACTGCAAGATTGATTTTGCCAAAAGAATTGGACGTGAAACAAGAAGACCTTGTTGTTGTCTCAATTATGCCGTGTACCGCGAAAAAATTTGAATGCAAGCAAGAGAAGTTTATCAATAACGGTATTGCCGATGTGGATCATGTTTTGACAACGCAAGAATTGATACGGATGATTGACGAAGCCGGATTAAAGTTTAGCGAACTTGAGCCGACTGACCCCGACGAACCGTTCAACTCCTACACCGGCGGAGGCGTAATTTTCGGGACAACCGGCGGCGTAATGGAAGCCGCGTTGCGATTCGCCGTCGAAAAAATCAGCGGCAAAAAATTAGAACAATTCGAGTTCAAAGAAGTACGAGGCGAAAATGCAATAAAAGAAGCAGATTTCAACGTCAACGGCTTGAATGTCAGCGTGTGCGTAGTCTACGGTTTGAACAACGCACGCAAGGTAGCGGATTGGATTCGCAAGGGTGAAAAGAAGTACGATTTTGTTGAGGTGATGGCTTGTCCGCTCGGTTGCGTCGGCGGTGCCGGACAACCGGTGACAAACAACATGCAAACAAGAATTGCACGCGCATCCGGTCTATATAAATCCGACAACTCCCTAAAATTGCACAACCCGCAAGATAACAAAGAATTGACCGAATGCTACAAAAATTATTTTGAAGGAGAAATAGGAGGTCACACCGCACATCATCTTTTGCACACAACATACCAAAACCGCCGAAGAATAAACGGTATTACGTTGCCGATCTTTAACACCGGCTCAAACGCAAAAGTAAACATTACCGTCTGCATCGGGACAAGTTGTTTTGCAAAAGGGAGTCAAGAATTGCTCAAAAATATCGAAGACTTCATTCAAGCAGAATCGATAAGCGACATGTTGCAAGTGGAAGCAACTTTCTGTACGGAAAATTGCGACAAAGGACCAACAGTAGTCATAGGAAACAAAAAAATATTCCACGCAACACTAGAACTCGTCACAAAAGAAATCAAAGAACAACTAAATCCAGTCAGCATCCAATAAACAAAAACTCTTTTATCTTTTCCGCACCATTGGGGACGAGGGCAAGCCTCGCCACTACAACGTCAGCGTTTTTTGGTTTTGGGCGATAGAAATTCCGGTGCGTTTTGGCGATCCAGTTGTCGGCTTGCGCCGACGCAACCGCCTGGCAGTCGGTTACCCACCTTACGTTCTCCAACCCGTTTTGGCGTTCAGTTCAAACTTGTTCGGTTCTATTACGTACAGAGGCGGGCGGGACGCCCGCGTTCCAGTCCGCGCCGCTTCGCGGCAATTGTCGGCTACGCCGACATTTGGCGTTTTGGTTTTGCCAGTACTGGCGACGCAACCGCTCGGCGGTCGGTTGCCTACCTTGTGTTGCTGATGCGTTTTCTGTTGTGGTGAGAAAGAAATTTGGAATTGATCAATAGAAACGTGGAATTGGTCAATAGAAATTTAAAATTGACCAAAAGAAATCTTATGTTGACCGGAGAACAAAAAAACTACATTCCAAACCCAAAAAACTACATCCCAAAATATAATCCATATCGTCGTCGGCGATCCGCTTGGAACGACTCAATTATTTCTGCTTGGTCATCCGCAAATTTTTGTTTGCCAGCTTCCGAAAAGAAATATTGAACATCATCACTCCACGCAATATCCGCATAACTACTCCACCGATCCGAATCAACATCAAAACACTTCACAACATCCAAAAAACGACCACCGCCAACATCACAAACCAAATTCGAACCGGCAACCGAAACCGCTCCAACATAACGACGAACCACCCCCAACAACTTCGATAAACCCGATAAATGTTGCGGCAAATCAAAAACCGTTAAACCCGCACCCAAAACCCGCGATAAACCAACCGCATCAAAAAATCCATCCTCCGAATCAACCACAAAAACCAAAACATCACCCGCACCAACAGCCGCAGGCTTGGCAGACCGCTCAATAAAACGAACAGAATTGAGCTTCCGCGTCCCGTCATCTTGAACACCGCTAAAACAGACCGACAATTGCCCCTGCCCAAACACCAAACAAATATCATCCGAAACCCAAACCTCTTCATCAACCGGAATCGATACCACATCAAATAACTCGCCAAGTTGCAAACGCAACAGATCATCCTTGACCTCCTGCGGAACAAAAATACGAAAACGAACAGACCCCGACACAGAACCATTCGCCAAATCAACACCAGATAAACGACCCGCAAAAAAACGTAACCGCTCAAGAAAAATAGGATCAACCCGCGAACCACCAGTAAACACAATATTCCCCAAACCAAGAATATTGCCGCCAACATAATTCAACCCGCCCAAAAAATCAGAAGACGGATTCACAACAACTCCAACACCACCCGAACTCAAAAAATAATCACCACCCACACAACAACCCGAAACAAAACCAGACGACAAATCACACACACGAGGAAACATCAACAATTGAAACTCATGACTTATCCGAGATTCACGCAACACCCGCTTGGCAATCACCGATTGAGATTTTTCATTGACCGAAACAGCCTCCGCATAACACCGCTTGAAGTCGTCAAATTGCTCCAATTGAGATACCGTCTCCCGAATCCGAACATTATCACCAACCGAACCCGACGCAGATAACGCAGCATCAAAAATCGAAATAAACAACTTGTCATCAAACTCATAAGCCTTTCGCAAACCCTCATTGATCAACGCAAGAATATTCTCACGCACACCTTCATCCTCACCCCACTCAACCCACTCAACAGACTCATCAAAACCCGCACGAACAAGCAACGACAAAATCTCCGGCAAACGATATTGAGCAATCCGCCAATCAGAATCCGGCATCGACGTAACAACACCACCAAGAGGATAACCACCACCCGACAACAAATTAACCGACTCCGATACATCCGAACAAGTCCGCAATTCGCCAGATTGATGTTGAGATATTTTGGAATGAGATTGAGATATTTCGGAATGATGTTGTGAAATTTGAGTTGGCGGAACTTGCGGCGGGCAAGATTGCGAATTAAAAGATTGATCACAAATCGGAGTATCAATCTGAACCGATCCCAAAGGCGGAGTTTGCAAGTTTGGAGACATCAAAGGCGCAGCAACCGGAGCCGGCGAAGCAATCGAAACAGGCGTAACAACCGGAGCCGGAGTCGGAGCTGGAGTCGGAGAAGCAACCGGAGCAGGCGCAACAACAGGAGCCGGAGCAGGCGAAGCAATCGGAGCAGGCGCAGCAATAACCGCCGGAGCAGCAGATTGAGACTCCGGCTCAACACGACGCAGATCATCTGAAACCACAACCGGCACAAAATCAACCGGAACAACACGACGAATAATATTCAATTCGCCCCGCTTCTTTTTGACTGGATTCTGTCTCAACATTTTTTGATCTCTACTTTTTTTCTAATTATCCCAAAACCAAAGTCCCGACAAAGCCGCCGCAAAAATTGACCCGCCGAAACCAAACCACACGCAATACAGTTGCCGAAATTGATAACCGCAGCAAAATAAACATAACACAAGGTATTCTACTTTTCACATCAAAATCGTCAAGTTGACGATTAACTAAAAAATGCAGATTATAGAAAGTTTAACTGCCGACGTTTTGATTAAAATGAATGTACGAATTGTAAGGGGCAAAAAGCTCGCTATGTCACACAATTTTTTTTGACAGTACGTAAAGTGCTGAGTGCAGAGTGAGGAAGGTAGAGGTTGCAACGGCGTACTCGCCGACAACGGGAGCGAAAAACGCATCGGTAAAACCAAAACGCCCAATGTTGTAGGGTGTGTTGGTTTTGCCGGTACGTGTTGGCGATCCAGTTGTCGGCTTGCGCCGACGCAACCGCCTGGCAGTCGGTTGCCCACCTTACGTTTGCCAAAACGTTTTGGCGTTCAGTTCCAACTTGTTCGGTTCTATTACGCACAGAGGCGGGCGTCCCGCCCGCCTAAGTGCATTAGGAAACCGGACGAGTTTGGAAGGAACGCCAAGACATGTCGGAGAACGTAGGGTGGTCAACCGACCGCCGGGCGGTTGTGTTTTCGGCGAGCGGAGCAAGACGAAAACAGTGGGGGCGGAAAACGTGTTGATATACCAAATTGCCCCAACGTTTGGCGTGTTGGTGAACCAATGCGTGTTACGCCCCCGCTGTCGGCGAGTACGCCGACGCAACCGCCCGGCGGTCGGTTGCCCACCTTACGTTTGCCAACCCGTTTTGGCGTTCAGTTCCAACTTGTTCGGTTCTATTACGCACAGAGGCGGGCGGGACCGCCCGCGTTCCAGTCCTTCGCCGCTACGCGGCAATTGTCGGCGTTGCCGACAACGTAAGGTGGGTAACCGACCGCTGGGCGGTTACGTTTTCGGCGAGCGGAGCAAGCCGAAAACAGTGGGGCGGAATACGCATCGGTAAAACCAAAACGCCTAAAACGTATGGCGTTTTGGTTTTGCCGGTGTGTTTTGGCGATCCAGTTGTCGGCTTGCGCCGACGCAACCGCCTGGCAGTCGGTTGCCCACCTTGCGTTTGCCAACACGTCTTGGCGTTCAGTTCAAACTTTTTTGGTTCTATTACACACAGAGGCGGGCGGGACGCCTTGTTATACCACACAAGTCATAAACGTATTCGCGTGTTTGTTTTGGAGCGGAACAACACCGGAGGTGTTGAATTTTCCGTGTTAAACTTTACTGCCCCCGTGCAAG